>CAZEGE010000011.1:0-18775 GCA_964511765.1 uncultured Anaerolinea sp. | reverse complement strand
ATCCAATAACTTAGCCCTAATAACATAATGCCACTCAAAACGCCGGTCAAGTGGTACGGTAGGAAATTCATCACATCGACTGGTTGTTGGGCGATTAGTTTTAGATAAAAATACGGTGCCCAGAGAAGAATGCCGATAAAGATCAGGGCATGACCTGCAGAATGCCACATATCCCGCTTTTGAGCGTTCAACCCTAATTCCTTGCGGGCACCCGAACGCATCCGCGACCCGCCAATAACGCCCAATAAATGAAAGGGCAGGTATAAAAAGAGGGAAGGCTTGTCTCCGGCTATTCGCAAGACGATGAAGGGCAGCCAGGTCAGGACGCCCAGCCAAATAAATACAGTACCCAGACGTAATCGCATCAAAGCCAGGTTATTTGTTGCATCTTTGGTTACCATGTGCGGAAAGCCTCCCGCACGGCGGCAATCGTCGCATCGATTACATCGTCTGTATGCATGATCGAAATAAACCCCGCCTCGAATTGCGACGGCGCGAGATAAACGCCCTTCTCCAACATCTTTTGGAAGAATTTCCCAAAGCGAACTTTATCGGCCGTCTTGACCGTAGTCCAATCAATCGGTTTTGTTTCGCTGAAAAAGGTCGTAAACATTGTGCCGACTCGCGTTCCCTGGATGGGAATTCCCGCTTGTTTTGCCTCAGACGAAATACCCGCTTCGAGCCGACTCGCGGCTTGCTCCAGTTTATCCCAGCACTTCTCTTCCCTTATCAGACTCAGCGCCGCGATGCCTGCGCTCATTGCCAGTGGATTGCCTGAGAGGGTCCCAGCCTGATACATCGGACCAACAGGCGCGACCATTTGCATGATCTCGCGTTTGCCGCCGTACGCGCCAACGGGAAGTCCGCCGCCGATGACTTTGCCAAGCGTGGTCAGGTCAGGTTTGATATTGTAGAGAGTTTGTGCGCCGCCGCGATGGACACGGAAACCCGTCATCACCTCGTCGAAGATCAACACGCTGCCTTCGCGCGAAGTGATGACACGCAAACCTTCAAGGAATCCTTTCACAGGAGGTACTACGCCCATGTTCCCCGCAACGGGTTCAACAATGATTGCCGCAATCTGGTCGGGATATTTTTTGAATAATGCCTCAACAGACTCAAGGCTGTTGAAATCCGCCACCAAAGTATCCTTGACCGTGTCTGCTGGCACGCCAGGAGAATCGGGCAGGCCAAGAGTCGCAACGCCCGAACCAGCCTGTACCAATAGCAAATCTGCATGACCGTGATAGCAACCATCGAACTTAATGATCTTATCGCGCTTGGTATATGCACGCGCCAAGCGCAAAGCGGACATGGTTGCTTCCGTCCCCGAGTTCACAAAGCGGATCATTTCGATATTTGGCATGAAGTCCATCACGCTTTTAGCGAGATCGATCTCCAGTGGACTGGTTGCACCATAAGATGTTCCTTTAAGTGCCGCAAGCTGAACGGCTTCGATCACTTTTGGGTGGGCATGTCCCGTGATGAGCGGTCCCCACGATAGGACATAATCGATATAACGATTGCCATCCACATCATAAAGATAAGGGCCTTCGCCGCGCTCGATGAAAAGCGGTTGTCCGCCTACGGCGCGGAAGGCGCGCACGGGTGAATTTACGCCGCCAGGAAATAAGGTTTGGGCTTCGGTAAATAAATTGATTGATTTGTTGATATTCACATTGACTCCAATATTATTTGTCATTGCGACGAAGCAATCCAAAATTTCTGGAGATTGCTTCTCTGGGTTTCGATACGCCGCTTTGCGGCTACTCAACCTTCGCTCGCAACGACATGTGATTGATAATTTTTTCAACTGCCAGTTCGCCTGAGTGAATACAATCGGGGATGCCGATTCCACGGTAGCCATTGCCGGCCAGTGCAAGGCTCGGATATTTTTCAAGCGCGGAATCGATTTGTTTTAATTTTTCGGGATGACCGAGATTGTATTGCGGCATGGCATCTTCCCACATGAAGACACGCGAGAGAATCGGTTCGGCGGTGATATTGAGGGTGAGTTGCAGTTCCTCTTTTGCAAGTTCAAGTAGCTCAGATTCGCTCCATGGAATATCCTGACCAGCCCGTCCAACAAAGACGCGAATGAGAGCATACCCTTCGGGTGCGCGGTGCGGGAACTTGGTGGAGGTCCAGGTGCAAGCGAGGGCTTTACGTCCCTCACGGCGCGGGATGACGTAACCGTATCCATCGAGCGGACGAGCCAAATCAGATTGGCGATAGGCGAGTGTAACGGTGGCTGTCGAGGCGTAGGGAATGCTTTTTAAAACAGAGGCAAGTTCAGGGTTGAATGAAGCGAGCAGAGTCCCGCTTACAGGCGCGGGAGTGGCGAGAATCAATGCATCGGTGTCAAGTGTTTCCGTGTCAAGTTCCACGTTCCACGTACCACGCTCCAAGTTGCGAGACACCGAAGTTACGCGAGTATTGAGACGTAAACCTGCACCCTTCAACTTTAAACCTTTAACCAAAGACTCAACGATTTCTGCGAGACCCGTGGTGGGTGTGAGAAATGCGGAGCGCGAACCTTGCACGGATTTGCCGTTCGATTGCTGACGCATTTGCAGCGCGCCACGTGCGAGACTGCCATATTTGATTTCAAGATCGCGCAAATAGGGAAATGTGGATGCAAGCGAAAGTTGATCGCCGTCGCCCGCGTAGATGCCAGACATGAGCGGCTCGATTAAATTTTCATACGCTTCACGACCCAAACGGCGCGATACAAATGAGCCAAGCGATTCATCGCCGTTGAGCGAGTGCGATGGGAGAATGAAATCGAGTCCCATGCGCGCTTTGCCAAACCATGAAACGAGACGGGATTTGAGAATCGCCTGCACGTTGGTGGGGATCATCATCGCGAGGCCGTCGGGCAAGGGCTCGAGTTTGTTGCGATTGAGAACGTAGGTGTTTTTCTGATTCGGATTCGTGCCGTGCAATCGTTCGCCGAGGCCGAGTTCCTTGCAGAGCGCGGTGGCGTAAGGTTTCGTGGCAAGAAAAGTATCGGGTCCGCCTTCGATGATGAATGTGCCATCGCCCCGTAAGTGATTCGGGGTGTTATCAAACGCGGCGCGATCAGTGGTGATTTTGCCGCCCCAGCGCGAGTCAGATTCGATGAGGGTGATCTGTGCGTTGGGCATCTTTTTGGTTGCGTAGTATGCGGCGGAGAGACCCGCGATGCCGCCGCCGATGATGGTTAGTTTCATAGTCTCCTGAATAATGAATGATGAATGCAGAATAAAAAATCATTATGTCATTCCGCATTCTGCATTCTACATTCTGCATTTTATAAATGAGGCGCTTTCCATTTTTTGATGATGGATTCAAAAGGCGGTTTGATTTTATTTGCATTGAAGGGAAACCAGCCCAACTCCGCGCGGACGGCTTGTTCCTTGAGTTCGGTGCTGCCCCAAACGAAGGTAGCGCCAACGACGGCAATGACGACACAAAGCCAGTCATTTTGAACAAAGAGGGATGCGACAATAATGATGAAGCCAATACCCATCATGTATGGCCAGCAGAAGTAGCCAAAATATCGTTCGCCGCGAATGACGAGCGGGAAGCCGAGCCCGATGATGAGCAGGGTAACGATGCCAATAGTGATGCCGAATGTATTCATAAAATCTTATAATCACAAAGGAGTTCTTAAAACCTTTGTGACTCTTCGTGTCCTTAGTGGTGAATGAGTTTAACCGCTTCTTCATGAGAAACGGTTCTGCCAATTGGGTCACGCTTGAGCAAGTCAAGCGTTGTAGCGGAAGAGTGTTCTGCAAGGATTTTGGCATGGCGCGGATTGCTGGGATTGGCTGGCGCATGCCCTTTGATAATGCGTTTCTGCTGGCGGGTGAGTTCGAACGCGTCGAAAAAAACTGTGATGCCAATGATGCCGAATGCGGCTGCGAGTTGCGTGTTGTGAGTGACCAGCGAGAGGTATTCGATGCCGATTCCCAGCACGATGCAAGCGATTGTGGGCAGCCAGATGGTTGATGAAGCAAATTCTATTTTACGCACTGCAACATGCCCGCCCCAAATGCTGAGGAAGGCGGTGATGGCGGCAACGAGACCAAGTGTGTTCATGCCCTCACTCCTAGCCTCTCTCCCGTGAGGAGTGGATGATATTCATGCACCATATCCACAACAGCCTTCACCTTATCAACGGGCGTGTTTTGAAGAATGCCATGACCGAGATTGAAGATGTGACCAGGCTTGCCATTAGCGCGGCGAAGAATATCATGCACCCGCTTCTTGATTTCAGGTATTGGCGCGAAGAGGATCGTTGGGTCGAGATTTCCTTGCACAGCGACGTCATCGCCGAGCAGTTTCCAGCCATCGTCAAGTGGGATGCGCCAGTCGAGTCCGATCACATCTCCGCCTGCGCGTTTCATCAGCGGAAGAAGAGTCGTGGTGTTTGTTCCGAAATGAATCACAGGGACGTTTTCCGCTTTTGCGGTTTGCAAAATCTTTTGCGAATACGGCAGGACAAAATCTTCATAATCCTGAGGATTGAGCGCGCCGGCCCACGAGTCAAAGACTTGCACGGCTTGCGCTCCCGCGCGGATCTGTGTCACGAGATAATCGCTCAGCACGACGGACAGTTTTTCCATCAGCGCGTGCCAAGTCTGTGGATCGGAATACATCATCGCTTTTGTTTTCAAGAACTCGCGCGACGATCCGCCTTCGATGATATATGAAGCGACGGTGAACGGCGCGCCGCAAAAACCGATGAGCGGGACATCCTTCAATTCACCGCGTAGAATCTTGATTGCGTCCATGACGTAGCCCAAATCTGTTTCTGGATTCACGGGTCGGAGTTTCTTGACATCATCCATCGTGCGGACGGGATTTTGCAAAACGGGACCTTCGCCTTTGGCAAATTCAAGCCCCACGCCAAGCGGGATGGCAGGCAGAAGAATATCGGCGAAGAGAATCGCCGCGTCCACGCCGAGAGCCTTCACAGGTTGAAGCGTCACTTCGGCGGCGATCTCGGGATGATGACAAATTTCGATCAGCGAATATTTTTCACGGATGATGCGATACTCCGCCATGTAACGTCCCGCCTGACGCATAAACCAGACCGGGGTTGCGTCGTTTGTTAAACGGTGGCAGGCACGCAGGAAGGATGAAGTGACGCTTTGGCCCTCGGTAGATTGGGAAATTGGAGCAGGGATCATTATCATCACCCAATATCTAATTTAACGATTTACCAGCAACCAGGATACAGGCTGGATCGCTTTCCAAATAATCGCCCGTGATTCCATACGCGCGTCCGCGTTGACCGCCGCATACGTCGCGGTATTCACAGGTGCCGCATATGCCTTTGTATTTATCGGGATTACGCAGGTCTTTGAAGATTTGCGAGTTGCGGTAGACATCCACAATATCATTCTCTCGCACCATGCCTGCCGTGACAGGTAAAAATCCGCTGGGTTGGATTTCGCCGATATGCGAGATGAACAGAAAGCCGTTGCCATCGTTGACGCCTTTGGTTGGGCGATTTAATCCATCCGCATATTGGAAGCCCGCGCTTTGGAAGGTGACTGGCTTGCCATCGTTCTGCATGCGTCTGCGTTCAATTGCAACGCGGCGATACATTGGCGCGGCGGTGGCCTTGATGTCAAAGGATGCATTCTGTGAAAGGTCATACAGCCAGTTGAAGACCTTCTCATGCTGTTCGGCTGAGACCATTTGTTCAGCCATGGCACGTCCTGTGGGGACCAGGAAAAACACCGACCACTGCACCGCGCCGACTTCCTGAATGAACGGAACCATCTCGTGCAGAATATCAATATTATGTTTGGCAACAGTGGTATTGACCTGCACGCTTAAGCCGGCGTCATGTGCACGATGAAACGTGTCCATTGTGCGCTGCCACGAGCCTTTTACCTTGCGAAAGTCATCGTGGATTTCAGGACGCGGCGCATCCAGCGAAAGCGCCACACGGCGAATGCCAGCGTCACGCGCTTTTTCGAGTCTTTCTTTGGTGGGCAAGGCGGTCGCGGTCGGCGTGAGCGAACAGCGCAGTCCACGTTCGGCGGCGTAAGCGATGAGTTCAAACAGGTCGGGTCTCATCATCGGGTCGCCGCCTGTGAAGATCAAAATCGGATTATTTTCAAATGCCGCGAGACGCTCAATCAATGCCTTCGCTTCGTCCGTGCTTAGTTCACGCGGATCACGTTGATGTAACGCGTCGGCACGGCAATGCACGCAGGCATAAGCGCAGGCGCGCGTCACTTCCCATGCAATGGTGAAAGGCGCCATGTCAAAGTCTGCATGAACCATGCGATTATTGTTTGCGCTTCGCTCAGCAGCGGCGCGCGGGGCTAAATTTTCTAAAGTCATTTTGGGCTCCTAAAATTTACTATGTCATTGCTTCGCTCGGTTTCGATACGCCGCTTCGCGGCTACTCAACCAGCGCTAGCAATGACAGCCTCTTATTTCAACCACTTCGCGGCATCCACCGCGTGATAAGTAATAATCAGATCCGCGCCTGCGCGTTTGATGGAAGTCAACGTTTCGAGCGTGGCTTTGGCTTCATCGATCCAGCCATTCGCGGCGGCGGCTTTGATCATCGAATACTCGCCGCTGACGTTATACGCGGCCATCGGCAGTTCAGGGAACGCGTCTTTCACCACGCGAATCACATCCAGATAAGCCAGTGCGGGTTTGACCATCAGCATATCCGCGCCTTCCTCAACATCCAGCGCGGCTTCGCGCAGCGCTTCGCGCACATTGGCGGGGTCCATCTGATGCGACTTACGATCTCCAAATTTTGGCGCGCCTTCCGCTGCATCGCGGAACGGTCCATAAAACGACGACGCGTATTTCACCGCATAAGACAAAATGGGAAGATTTTCATAACCAGCAAAATCCAAGCCATCGCGAATTGCCGCGACCATTCCATCCATCATGCCGCTCGGCGCGACAATGTCCGCGCCGCATTCGGCGTGCGAGATCGCGACCTTCGCGAGGACATCCAGCGTCGGGTCATTCAACACATAGCCTTCAGGCAAGCCCGCCTGAAAATGCTCGCCTGTATTCAAAATCCCGCAATGCCCGTGATCGGTATACTCGCACAAACACACATCCGTCACCACAACCATCTCAGGGATTTCTTTTTTGATCGCGCGAATTGCCTGTTGGACAATTCCATCTTCCGCGAAATTCTCCAGCCCGATCGGATCCTTCTCTTTGGGAATCCCAAACAGGATGAGGGCGTTCACACCCGATTTTGCGGCGGCTTCCGCTTCACGGACACTTTCCTCCACTGACAGTTGATACACGCCTGGCATCGAGCGGATCTCGCTGCGACCCGTCCCATGTCGCACAAACAGCGGATAAATAAAATCGCGCGCGTTGAGTTCGGTTTCGCGCACCATCGCGCGGATGGCAGGCGTGGCGCGCAGACGGCGCGGGCGATGAACGAATCCGGCATCCCGAATTCCGATTAACGATTGACGATTTTCAAGTTCACGTAGAGTCATAATGTCTCCATGTTGCATGTCATTGCGAGGAGGGTGTTCTTTCCGACGAAGCAATCCCCAACTTGGCAAGGAGATTGCTTCGGGACAAAGAACGTCCCTCGCAATGACATGTAAATTTTTTAATTTGCCAACCTACCGATTACTTCAATCAATCCTTCAGTCGTATATTCTTTCGCTACCACAAGATTGACCAATCCTTCTTCCCGTGCGGCTTGCTCTGTGATCGGACCGATACAAGCAAATAGTGGATTGTTCGGCAGGTTCAATGGGTCGAGTTTATTTTGGCGCAGCACGGCAACAAAATTTTCAACCGTGGACGCGCTGGTAAAGGTAATCACATCCACGCCCATTTTCAACGCATCCAGTCCCTCCATATCCAATTCGGCTGGGAGTGTTTTATACACCACGATCTCATGCGCTGTGCCGCCTGCTTTGACAATCGCTTCGGGCAATGCCTTGCGTGCAATTTCTGCGTGAGGCAGCAAGACCCATTTACCGCGTAGATCGCCAAGCCCGGGCAGGATGGCTTCGGCAACATATTCTTCAGGGACAAAATCAGGTTCGATGTTATGTCTGCGTAACGCGTCTGCGGTTTTGGGTCCGATGGCGGCGACCCTCAGACCCTTACCCTGCCCTCTCCCCAAGGGAGATGGGCCCAGGGGTGAGGGCGAAAAAAATATATCCACCGCATTGACCGAGGTGAACACAATCCATTCATAACAATTCAATTTGTCCAATACTTTATCCAGAGTGACGTTATTCTCAATCGGGCGAATCTCAATCACAGGAAAATAAATTGGCTCGAAGCCTGCGGCTTTCAAGGCTTCGCCAAAAGATTCAGATTGGGCGCGGGGACGAGTGATGAGAACGCGTTTCATTTGACCGGACCGAATGCAAGGATTTCGCTTGCGCCTTGTGCGATGGCTTGCTGTGCAAGTTCCCTGCCAAGTTGATTTGCGTCATCGCCTTGACCGCTGACCTTGATGATTTGCTTGCCATCCGGGGATGCAACCAGGCCTGTCAAGTTGATCTTATTATTACCGGTTGCATAGGCCGCCACAGGGACAGCACATCCGCCGCCGAGACCGCTTAGGAAGGCGCGTTCGGCGGCGACCGCTTTCCGTGTGGGGACATCTTCCAACGCGGCGAGCAAATCGAGGGTAGTCTGATCGTCCGCGCGGCATTGAATGGCGAGTGCACCTTGTCCAGGCGCTGGCAGCATGACATCCAATGGAATCCATTCGGTCACATGTTTATCCAAACCCAAACGAGTCAGGCCCGCGCCCGCGAGGATGATCGCGTCACATTGACCGTCCATTGCTTTTCGCAGACGCGTATCCACGTTGCCGCGCAGGGATTGGGTTTTGAGGTCCGGGCGGAGGGAGAGGATTTGGGAGGCACGGCGCAGGCTTGAGGTCCCGATTGAGGCGTTTGCGGGTAATGTCGAAAGGGTGTAGCCGTGCGCAGAAATCAAGGCGTCGCGGACTTCAGCACGCAGTGGAATACATCCAATGGTTAATCCTGTTGGGTTTTCAACGGGCAAATCTTTAAGGGAGTGGACGGCGCAATGCAGCGCGCCAGAGAGCAATTCGCTTTCAAGTTCCTGCGTAAACAATCCCTTGCCGCCGATTTCAGGCAAAGGTTTGTCAAGAATTTTGTCGCCCTGCGTGGTGATGATTTTTTCTTCGCATTCCAAATCAGGGTGAATGTTTTTCAAGGCATGGATTACCCAATTGGTTTGCCAGCGGGCGAGGACGGAGGGGCGGGTGGCGAAGGTTAGTTTCATGATCGGTTGTCTTGGGGTCGCCTAGTCTGTGGCAGCGGATATGGGGCATGCCTGCCCGGAGAATCCGCACAGGCCATGGCTCTTTAATCCGAACAATGTGCGTGCCACAGTGGCGTATTCGGGCGCATGAGGACAGGATGCCTCGGCGCGCAAGCGATGAGTTGGCGCTTCCAATAATTTTTTGACCAGCGCCTGAGTCATGGCTTCAATGCGGGTGCGTTCGGCTTCGGTCAAGTCAGGCAGGCGGCGCAATGTTTTTTCGAGTTCGGTTTGCCGAATTGCTTCGGCATTCTGGCGCATGTCTGCGATGAGCGGGAGCATTTCCACCGATTTCAAATATTCTTCAAATTGTTCGAGTTCTTCGACCAAAATATTTTTTACCTGCGGCACTTCGGCCATGCGTTCTGCGATGGAATGTTCGAGTTGGGCGTTCAGATTGTCCATGTCGTAAAGTTTGACGTGGGGAATATTTGCAACATCGGGATCAATGTCGCGTGGCACGGCGATGTCAATCAGCACCAGCGGACGCTCCGGGCGGCGCTTCATGGTTTCGTTCACCATCTCAGGTGAGATGAGCGTGTGCGGCGCGCCTGTGGAGGCAATCAAAATGTCGGCAGAGGCCAATGCGGCCTGGAGGTTTTCAAATGTCGTGGCTTGTGCATCCCAACGCTTGATGAGCGCATGCGCGCGTTCAAGCGTGCGATTGACCACAAGGATTTGTTTGGCGCCGCGTTTTCGCAGCGCTTCCACGGCGAGTTCCGCCATTTCGCCCGCGCCGAGGACAACGATCTGAGCTTCGGAAATTTTATGGACGACCCGTTCCGATAACGACGCGGCAAGCGACGAAACAGAGGCAGGGTTGCGGCTGACGGCTGTCTCTGTGCGGGCGCGTTTGCCTGCATGGATGGCAGCTTGAAAAAGGCGGTTCAGCACGGGACCTGCTGTGCTCTGTCCGCGCGATAATTCGAGTGCGCGCGTGACCTGTCCCAAGATTTGAGGTTCGCCAATGACGAGCGAATCCAGCCCCGATGCCACTTCAAATAAATGGCGGACAGCCTCCATGTCTTTGAAACGATACAAGTGAAGATGAAGTTCATTGACAGGCACACCGTGCGTATCAGATAAAAAAGCCTCCAACTCGGGGAGTGCCAATTTGTTGGAGGTCGCGTAGATTTCGATTCGATTGCAGGTGGATATGATGATCATCTCTGCAATGGACGATGCAATCTGCCCGCAGGAAAGCCGTGCGAGCGCGGCACGAATGGCATCTTCGCTGAATGCTAATTTTTCACGCAGGGAAACGGGGGTTTTCGTGTGGCTAAGGCCGAGACAAAGAATATGCATTGATGGAAGCCGTTTTATTTACTTCCCCCACTATAGCAACAATGGTCACGATAAACCATATAGTTTTTTTCAGGTTTAGGTTAGCGAATCATAAGATCGAATAAGAATCTGCTCATTTATAAAACGAATGTCATCACCATGGATGACGTTTATCACATCATAATCCTGGATCTGCAACAAGTGCAGCATCTTTGTCAAATGTGCGGATCGAATTTTATTCAAACCACTTTTCATCCAGCGGCGGCCATTCATCGCTTTGATCCGCGCGTTGTTCCCAGTTTTCCTTTCCGCTCCATTCTTCAATCTTGATTGCATAAACGGAAGTGGCGCGCAGTTCCTTGTCTGTGATCTCGCGATATTCCTTTCCCGCGGTCATGGCGGGAAAGTATTTTCTGAGTAAACCGTATAACAATCGACGCGCTTCATCTGGATCGGTCACAATTCTGGCTGTGCCAAAGACGATGACACTGCGATATTGAAGCGAGAATTCAAGCGCCACATTGGACGGCAGCATCTTTCCCAACTCGCTCGCTTCCATACTGACCTTTGGATTGACCTCAATATTCGAGCGGATTCTGCCCGCAAGATTGGAGTGAAATACGATCTGGTGGTTTTCCTCGTCGTACCAGAAAGTGCTTGGGTTGAGGAACGGCTGATCGTCCACACAGGAGGCGATATGTCCCACTTTGGTCTCTTTTAGGAAGGCTCTTATCCATTGGTCGTCTTTTGTGAGATGAGGCCTGCGTTGATATGCGCTTGGGGATTGGTTTTCATAGGATCGAGGCATGCAATGTATCCCTCTTATACTAAAGCTTGAACGCCCATTCGCCTTTGCGCATGACAGGCTCGCGGCTGCCGTCCCTGCTAATGCCGTCGATGTCCATTTGCGGCGAACCGATCATGAAGTCCACATGGTTGAGGCTGACGTTGCCACCGGCGGAGAGAAACTCTTCGTCGTTCAACTCCTCTCCACCCGCAAGCGTGAAGCGATAAGCGCGTCCAATGGCAATATGGCAGGATGCGTTTTCATCGAACAAGGTGTTGTAGAAAAGATGTCCGCGCCGGGCAATTGGGGAACTGGCAGGCACGAGCGCCACTTCGCCAAGATGTTGGGAACCTTCATCGGTATCCACCAGTTTTTGTAGAGCGGCTTCGCCTTTTTTCGCAGCAACTTTTGTGATGCGTCCATTTTCAAAGGTCACTTGAAAATCTTCGATCAATGTGCCGCCATAGCTCAAGGGGAAAGTGGCAGTGATCACACCGTCTGCGCGATTGCGATCCGGAAGGGTGAAGACTTCTTCCGTGGGCATGTTGGCGGTGAATGCCACTCCGTTTTGCGCGAGGGATTGCGCGCTGATCCATTTATGGCCGTTGGGCAGGCCGAGGGTGAAATCTGTGCCGGGCGCTTTGTCCCCAGGGGCTGCTGCGCGATAATGCAAGCCGGTGTATTGTTTGGCCTGTAGATAGTTTGCGCGTTTGCGCATGCTGGCAATATGAGTTTCCCAGGCCGCAATTGGGTCTGGCTGGTCAATACGAGTGGTTTCAAAAATTGCATTCCACAGTTTTTCCTGTGCTTTTTCTGGCGCGAGATCGGGGAATACCTTTTGCGCCCATGCTTGGCCGGCGGCGGCAACTACGCACCAATTGACGGCATTCGTTGTCACTTTTTCACTGACTGGGCCCCAATTTTCCAAATGTGTTCTTTGTAATTTTCCAACAACTTCCGGGTCAAGTCTTCCGAGCAGATCCGGGTTTGAACCTGCAATTGAAAGCAGCGCATCGCCGTTTTCGATCATATTCAGGATGGCTTGAATTTGCCATGTGGGATATTCATCAAAAGAATCTATGGGTGCATGCTGCGCGCGTAATCGCAGCATTTCTTCATCGCCCCAGACCGCTTCCACATATTTGGCGCCGACCGCATAGGCCGCTTTGCTGATTTCATGTACCAGCGGAGAGAATTGATGCGGGACACCGCGTGTGGCTCCAAGCGTGATGATCAACCGCTGCCCGGCGCGAATGTTCAAGCCGACTTTTACAATTGCTTCTGCGTATTTTGCCAGCATTTCCTGGTGGGTTTTGCCTGTCATATGACCTCTGTGATAGGGAATATTTCAAGTATAGCATGGAAACTTTTTATCGAAAAACAGCCGATTGATGGCAAGGTGTTATATACTTGGTATAAATTCCCAATCTCTCTTTCAGGAGGCTTTCCCATGCTCGTCATTGAAGAAGTGGATACTGAAAACAAAAAGCAGGTCAGGCGTTTTGTGGAATTGCCATTTCGGATTTATGCGGACTGTCCGCAGTGGGTTCCGCCGCTGAATGTGGATGCATACAATCAACTCAACCGCAGGAAGCATCCATTCCATGAACACTCCGACGTGGATTTTTTCATTGCCGTGCGCGATGGCCGCGATGTAGGGCGGATCGCCGCAATTGAGAACAAGCCTTTCAATAAATATCACAATGAGAAGACTGCCGATTTTTATTTCCTTGAATGTGAGAATGACATGGAGGCTGCCAGTGCTTTATTCAATACGGTATTTGACTGGTCAAAGGCACGCGGCCTGAATACGGTCATCGGCCCAAAAGGGATGGGTCCGCTGGATGGGTATGGGGTTTTGGTTTTCGGACAGGAACACCGTCAGACGATGACCATGCTCAATTACAACCATGCCTATTATCAGTCGTTGGTGGAGGCGCAGGGATTTGTCAAAGAGGTGGATTTTGTCTCATGTTATCTCCCCGCTGATAAATTCCAGCTTCCAGAGCGGGTGGAACGCATCGCCGAACGCGTCATGCAGCGCGGGCATCTTGAGCTGAGAAAATTCAAGAGCAAGAAGGAATTGTTGCGATGGGCGGATCGCATTGGCATGGCTTATAACAATGCCTTCGTACATAATTGGGAGTATTATCCGCTCACCCAGCGGGAGATCGATTTTGTGGTTGAAAATATTATGACGATTGCCGACCACCGCCTGATTAAGATTATTACGCGCGGCGATGCTGTGGTGGGTTTTTTGTTCGCATTCCATGACGTATCGGCCGCGCTTCAACGCGCGAAAGGGAAGTTGCTTCCGTTTGGTTTGATCGATATTCTGCTGGAAATGCGCCGCACGGATACGGTCTCTGTCAATGGTATGGGCATCCTGCCTGAGCATCAAGGGCATGGCGGCAACGCCTTGTTGTATTATGCGATGGGCAATACTTTATTGAACTTCGGTCAATTTGTGCATGTCGAAATGACCCAGGTTGCGGAGACCACCGAGCAAATGCGCGCAGACTTGAAGAATTTAAACGGCGTCGAATATAAAAATAATCGCGTGTATCGAAAGAAAATATAATGAATTAAAAGGCGGCAGGTTTTCTTTCCCTTATTTTCGATAAATTTTGTAAATCGGTTATCATTGTTTTCATGCTGACATCCCGTTTAGCCCGTCTTAAATATAATTTTTCCTCGGATTTTTTTCATCCGGACGGGCACGTTATTTTTTCGGATCTGGCATCCGCGCGTGCATTTGCCGACCAAATGTCAGCGTTTCGCACGGACCCCGTATCAGCCGCTGACTTATATGCACTTTCCCTGCTTGACGAGGCCTATCACATCCTGCTCAGGCATTTTTACAGCAGATACACAGCCGTTATGGCGCGCGCCATGGGGATGCTGCAATCCAACCTTGGCTCAAAATATGACCTGACCCTTACCGAGTTCACCGGGGAGTTTCCTCCCGTTTCTGTCTTTCGCGGTGAGATGACGGCAGGCGTCTACCTCTCGACCAAAGTTCCGAACTTGGGTGACTTTGGCCGCGGCGTGCGCGCCGCCGCCGTTGAAGAAATGCTTCTGATCAACACCTTCAATCAAAACCCGGCCGTCAACCCTTATAAGGAATTGATTGATGATACTGCAATAAGCGCCTCTGCGTACCCGGAATTCATTAAATTATTACTGGATTTCTTTGCCCGCCAGCCCGGATCTGGCAAGGATGAATCTTCGCAGGGTGAAACCCTCGTAGAGATTCTTACCGCGCCGATCAAAGCCTCCCCTAATTCTTTGGAAGGGCAGTTGCATTTTGTAATGGATAAATGGGGCTATTTACTTGGCGAGTCCTTCTCCGTCCGCGTCTTGCGCGGATTGGATTACCTGTACGAGGAGGTCATCCGTCAGCAGGGAGCGATTGACTCATCACAGGTTGAAACCTCCGTACCTGATTTTACAGCCAGCGAGTATGCTGAATACGAAGGTTACAGCATAGACAAAGACTGGATGCCTCGTTTGGTTTTGCTTGCCAAGAATACCTACGTTTGGCTGGATCAACTTTCCAAGCAATATCGACATGAAATCAAAACCCTCGACCAGATCCCGGACGAAGAACTGGATTTGCTTGCTTCACGCGGTTTCACAGGTTTGTGGCTGATCGGTTTGTGGGAGCGCAGCCGTGCCTCCCAGCGCATCAAACAGCGTATGGGACAGCAGGATGCGGTGGCCTCCGCGTACTCTCTTCATTCATATGATATCGCCGGCGACCTCGGCGGCTGGGAGGCCCTGAACAACCTGCGGACTCGCGCCTGGGCGCGTGGTATTCGTCTCTCTGCCGATATGGTCCCCAATCACATGGGCATCGATTCCACCTGGGTCATCGAACACCCCGACTGGTTCCTCTCCTCCTCAAATTCGCCGTATCCGTCTTATTCCTTCAAATCCGAAAATCTATCGGATGACTTGCGTGTCGGCATTGCTCTTGAAGATCATTACTATGATAAGACGGATGCCGCTGTTGTCTTTCAACGCCGCGATCTGAAAACCGGTGACCTGCGTTATATCTACCATGGCAACGACGGTACATCCTATCCATGGAATGATACTGCCCAGCTTGATTACACCAACCCCGAAGTGCGTGAGGCTGTCATACAGGTCATCCTGCACGTTGCGCGTAATTTCCCCGTCATTCGTTTTGACGCGGCCATGACCCTCGCCAAGAAGCATGTTCAAAGATTATGGTTTCCCGAGCCCGGTGCCGGTGGAGCGATTCCATCCCGTTCGCAATACGGCATGACCAGGGCTGAATTTGATGAAAAAGTCCCCGAGGAATTTTGGCGTGAGGTCGTGGATCGTATCGCCGCGGAGGTTCCCGATACACTCTTGCTGGCCGAGGCATTCTGGTTAATGGAAGGCTATTTTGTCCGCACGCTCGGCATGCACCGCGTATACAACTCCGCTTTCATGCACATGCTGCGCGATGAAGATAACGCCAAATATCGTCTCGCCATCAAGAACACGCTTGAATTTGATCCGCAGATATTAAAGCGTTATGTCAACTTCATGAACAATCCCGATGAGAAAACAGCCGTGGAGCAATTTGGAAAAGGTGCTAAATATTTCGGCATCTGCACCCTGCTCTCCACATTGCCAGGTTTGCCCATGTTTGGTCATGGACAAGTGGAAGGTTATTCCGAAAAATACGGGATGGAATTCCGCCGTCCCAAATGGGAGGAAACTCCCGACGAAGGACTCATCCGCGGGCATGAAGGGCGCATCTTCCCGCTTCTTCACCGCCGCTATCTGTTTGCTGATGTCGAGCAGTTCCTGCTCTACGACTTTTACACACCGAATGGCAGCGTGGACGAAGAAGTCTTTGTTTATTCCAATCGCTTTAATGATGAGCGTGGACTGGTCATTTATCACAATAAATTTTCCGACACGCGCGGCTGGATCAAAGCTTCCGCCGCCTTCATCGATAAATCATCTGGCAAGCTGTTACGCAAAAACCTGGCCGAAGGCACGGGTTTGCCGCGTGTGGGACATGTGATCTTCAAGGATTATGTTACCCAGCTTGAATACATTCGCTCCTGTAAAGAATTATGGGATAAAGGCTTGTATGTGAACCTTGGCGCTTATCAATGCCATGCCTTCATGGATTTCCGCTTCGTGGGGGACAGCGAATGGGAGATCATCTGTGATCGGTTAAGCGGCACAGGCGCCCCATCCATGCAGGATCAGTGGAAGGAACTCTTCAGTACTATTGAATTAACCACCGAGGGTGAGATCATCCCTGCGAAAAAACGTAGCGTCCGTAAGACAGCTGTAAAAACAAAAAAGGCCCCTACAGCGGTATCCTCCATGAAGGGAAAGAAAACGCCAGTCAAATCTAAAAAGCCAAAGGCTTCTGCGAAAAAGGAATCGCCAAAGACAAAGAAGGCTGATGCAAAAAAAGACATCGATTCCAAAGCCAAACCCGTTCGAAAGGTTATCAGTAAAGCAAAACCAGTCACAGGAAAGAAAGGTACCAAAGACGTACCGGCCAAAAAGAAAACAGTTGCAAAGAAATCAGTTGCAAAATCAGCGACGAAGAAGAAGGCCGTGAAAAAAATTAATAGTAAGTAGCGTTTGCTGTTAAGAAGGAGTTCCTTAAGGAGTGGCAAGTTTTGGGTCAAGAAAGTTGCGCGTAGGCACTATAGTTTGCGCCTGCCCTACAATTTCCATACGAAATTATTACAATTCCAATTTTATTATTGACTCGTACTTTGAAAAGGACTATACTCTTCCTATCGAGGTAACGCCCATATGCGCTTATATCTTGGACATATACAGAGTAGTTGATGAAACACGCGGTTGTCTACGCGTGTTTTTTTTATTCCCTCAAAAAAAGGAGACATATACAATGGATTCTGGACTGATCGGCAAGATAGAAAAGGCGAAACGGTATGCTGAAGACAGGCGCCACTTCCAATTTATTCAATTTGACCTGAATTTTCATGGGGATAATAACGACCATCGCGTTGCCTATGATAACGGTATGTTTACATGTGATTGTGAGTTTTTTATCACCCATAAGCGTTGCAGTCATACCATGGCGCTTGAGATCCTGCTCAAGGAAATGATCGTTGAATCAGTTGAAGTTTGATGGAATGCCGCATTTGGCATAAGGAATGAATATTTGAACTGCCATCCGTATAACGAATGGCAGTTTTTGTTCGGCATATTCTCATTAAATCTTAAAGATTATGGTGTAAAATTTTCAACATGAAATCACAATTTTCACGGCGCGACTTTTTAAAACTTGGCGGGCTCACTTTGGGGGGACTGGCTTTTTCGCCTTTTCTGCCGGGTTTAACCAGTTTTGACGACAGCTTTGTTGTACGAATTGCCACGGCTCAAATGCCGGTGCGCAAGGAGCCGACAGATAAAAGTCGCATCGAACTGACCTGGTATCGCGATGAACTTGTGCATGTCTACGAGGAAGTGACAGCGGAGGAGCCGCCGCATAATCCGGTCTGGTATCGGGTGTGGGGCGGCTATCTTCATCGCGGACGTTTACAGCGTGTAAAGACGATCTACCAAACACCGCCCAGCACCATCCCTGAGGGCAAAAGGCTGCTCACTGAAGTCTCTGTGCCTTTTACCACTCCGTATCGTTTTTCCAAGACGTTTGGATGGCAGCCTTTGTCGCCGCCTTTGTATTACGGTTCGGCTCACTGGGTCGAAGCATTGGAGCAAGGACCGGAAATGGCGGATTACAAAGGTCCCTGGTATAAAATTTTCGACGAACTCGAATCCCCGGTCTTTTATTATGTGCCCGCCATTCATTTACGGGTTTTTTCACCCGAGGAAATGGAACCGATTACACCGGATGTACCGTACGAACAAAAGAGGATCGAAGTCAACCTTTCATCGCAATCGTTGACAGCCTACGAATATGGAAATATTGTTTTTCAGACCAATATCTCATCCGGCGTCCCCGGCGACCCGACCGGAGGTAAAGGTATTCCCACCTCCACGCCAACCGGGCAGTTTTCCATAGTGGATAAAGTTCCCTCCAAACACATGGGTTATAGTTATTTTGGTGAAACTTCAACCGGCAACCTGCTGGCCGATGTCGATAACTATGTGTTACCTGGTGTACCCTGGACCTCCTTTTTTACCACCCAGGGACATGCCTTCCACGGCACCTACTGGCACGAAAATTTTGGAACGCCGATGAGCCATGGCTGCATCAATATGCGCAGCAATGAAGCCAACTGGCTTTTCCGCTGGGTCAGGCCAATTCATACCAATGATGCGGTTGCCACACGCGGTCTAGGCACCATGGTCGAGGTCCATTATTAATATATTTCGGATCTCCTCTACCAGATTGACCCGACACCCAAAAATTTGATA
>CAZEGE010000010.1:36352-47823 GCA_964511765.1 uncultured Anaerolinea sp. | reverse complement strand
ATCGGCGTGATGAAGGAAACGTTTGGGATTTACGAAGAGTTGTCGGTGATATAAAAGATACATCACAAATGAAGGCTAAGTTTCAAGCATGAAGAATCAATATTTTGCAGATGTAAATGACTATCGAAAGTACGGCTTATTACGCACTTTGGTTAATAGTAGTGAGATGAGAGCCGCTATATGCTGGATGCTTACGAATAATGACACAAGAACAGATGGAAAATTCATAGACTATCTCAATCACCCGGAAACGTGGAGAAAATACGATCCCTATCTATTTGACAACTTGGCATCGTGTATTACCAATCAGACAAATCGCTCTGTCGAATGGGCAGAAGCAAATAACCTAATCCCCGCAGCAGTCTATTTCGCGGAGTTATTGTTTGATGGGCAAGAAAAGCGTCAAAGGTATTTTGCCGAATTTCAAACCATTGCTGCTGATAGTGATTTGGTTTTCTTTGACCCGGACAATGGTATTGAAACCAAATCGGTGCTGTTTGGTCGCCAAGGCTCCAATAAATATATCTATTGGCCTGAGCTAATCAACACTTTTGAGTCAGGAAAGTCAATTTTGGTTTATCAACACTTCATCAGGGTAAAGCGCGAATTGTTCATTCAGCAACTTGCTGACAGATTCTGCGAATACCTTCCAATTTCAGAAATGTTTTCGCTTACAACTGCCAATGTGCTCTTTTTGCTGATACCACAGCCCCATCACCAGAAGTATTTGGAAAAGAAATGTGAAGAAATTTCAACGAATTGGTATTCTCAAATCCAGGTGAACAAGCATCGGAGCGCCCAATAATTAGATGATGACTCAATCTCTTAAATAAAAAATGGACAACCTCTTGGTTGTCCATTTTTTATTTTGCATCCTTTTCTCTTCGCCTTATCAACAACTTTTGAATGCGCATATATTTCTCACGTGAAAGCGGATACGACCAGGCCAGGATGATTGTCCCCAATAAAATCGCCACGCCCATAAATGAAACCATCAAGCGGATGGAAAGCAGCGCGGAATCGGGCTGAGTGAATTGAGTCACACCATCAGGCGGAGATTGATAGCCAGACCAGCCCAAAATTTGCAAAGTAACAAAGATGACCAGCGCCCCTGTCAACTTACGGATCAGGGTACGGATGCCGTAATAAATTCCCTCCTGCCTGCGGCGTGTGCGCAGTTCATCCCAGTCGATCACGTCGGGCAAAATGGAATCGGGCAAAATGTATGCGGCCGAAACACCGATGCCTGCCAGCGCGGCGATGACCAGCAAGTAGGTCACTTCACCGGGCTGAATGGTGAAGATCATGGCCTGCACAATGATCCAGGCGGACATGCCCGCGATATAAGCCTGGATCTTGTTGTATCGTTTTGCAAACCATAACCAGAATGGCACGCATAAAATACAGACCAACATCAGCACGCCAAAGAAAGCGGACTCAAGCGCGAGGTTAATACCGAAGACGGTGATCTTCGCCAGCAAATTCCCCCCTGCCACCCAATACAATAAAAAGAATGGAAAAGTGATGGCAATCATATCCACAGCGGACCAGTTGAACATGTAAATACCTGCCGCATAACGGAAGGGGATATTCCGCCAGGCATGACGCAAGGTTTCTCGAAAAGGGATCGACTCCTGCTGTTCTTCTGCATAGCGCTCGCGCACGAACCAGCCAATCAAGAAAATCGGAAGCGAACCGATGGCGCCAAAGACGGCGCCTGCCAGCAAAAATCCCTGTTGCTGCGAACCACCCTCGATAATGACCGCATCCACGATCATGGGCGCGGCGATCACAACCGTCATGGCAGATAATAACTGGAAGACGGTGCGAAAACTGGAAAGCGAAGTGCGTTCGTCGTAGTCCTGGGTCAGTTCGGGAGTCAAGGCAAGATATGGCATTGCCACGAGTGTGGTCAATGTATCTGAGATCATAAAAGCGAGAGTTACATAAATCAGCAGACCGATCTGGCTATCCCAATTGGGCGCGGACCAAAGCATCATAAAACTGAATCCGAATGGAAAGGCAAACCACAACAGGAAAGGACGCCTGCGCCCGAGCTTTGATTTCATGCGGTCGCTCAAGGTGCCAATGAGCGGGTCGTTGACGGCATCCCACACAATTCCCACCAGTGCGCCAATCGATGCAAGCCGCGGTTCAATGCCAACCACGTCCGTCAGGTACAGGGCATAAAAGATCGAACGCATCATGCCAATGCCGGCAATCCCCCAATCACCGGAACCGTATAAGAGTTTTAACCAGAAGGGGAGTTTATGTTGGGATGTCTGCATTGCGCGTACCAGTAAACACTGCTTAAGGTTGGGAGGTGCTTTTGCGAAGACAGTGTAGCATGAAAAGAAAAAACTGGGCGAGGTTATTAACCAGGGCAATCGCATCTAAATTTTCGCGCACCTTAGTGGGCAACATCAGGTCATATTAGCAATATGTAGTACAACACGATTTTAAGCACACCGCCATATATAGCCTTTGCTCAATACGAGCCATCACTTTTGGATCTAGATGCGATTGTCCTAATTTGAATTCAGCGTTTGTTGACTTACATTTTATATTGTTGTACACTGTTATAAAAAACAAGGAACAGAGACTATGCTTATCCCGGGCGGGCGTGATGGTCGAGTGAAAGTTTTGGAGCGGGGGATGTCGGAATGAATTGTCCAAATTGTGGAAAATCCAATCCGCCGCAAGCGCGAACCTGCGGCAACTGCGGGTATTCTTTGCATGCCCCGTGTTCCCATCCATCCCGCTCACGCGAATACGTCAATGCCTGTTGATCAATCCCCTGCATCACCGGCTCCGGTTGCATCAGCCAGTCAATGGACTCCCGGGAGAATGGACGCATCCACGCAAACAGTGTATGACAGGATCATGGCGCTTAATCGCCCATCCGCTCCCTATCAGATTATTGACGGAAAAGCCAAGGGCGTGGATTTGATCGCGGAATGGAAGATTGTGGATGCCCGATGGTACGAGATCTTCGCCAAGGCCAACCTGACCAAAGTGTTTCGCATCTACTTGAAATTCGACCCGGGCAAGCGTGAAGTACGCACCATGGATGAAGAACTTAACGTGTCCTGGCGGGCGGGCGTGCCTAGTTTATCAGCGGAAGCCAGTTTCTTTAGGGGACAGAAAACTTCCTTCTCGTTTGGCACAGGCTATGCCTTCACAGAAAATCTCGCTGCGGGGCAAGTTTACAAATACAAATTTAACACAAATGAATTAAAGAAACCAATACAGGATGCCATTGCGGCTTGCGGCTGGACCTATAAAGATGTGACATTTGGGAAGTTATAGATAACGGTCAAAGTGATCGTTGAGAGCGAGGTGAACAGGACATTGATGGTATGCATGAAGTCCCCGTTGAAGGGTTGATCAGGTTACTGTCATCCTTGTTCCAGTAACAAAACCATCGGATTCTTACATAAAGCTTGAAAAAATATCTATCCTAGGAGATTAAAATGAATGTACACAAATTAAAAATCCTGATCGCTATAATGATAATGATATTGGCCGCGTTGGCATGCGGCGGCAGTTTTAGCACCGCCAAAATCGCCAGCGCCAAAATGACAGCAGACGAGGCCGGGATGCAACAGACGACGGTGTTTGCTCAAGACCAGACGTTTTATTGCACTGCCGAGCTGGCAAACGCACCGGAAGACACGAAGTTAAAGGCCGTCTGGACTGCGGTTGAGGTTGAGGGGGAGCAACCCAATTTGCTGCTTGACCAAACCGAAGTGACCGCCGGGATCCAGAATGTATTCACGTTCAACATGAGCAACAACCAGCTCTGGCCAACGGGGAAGTACAAGGTGGACCTGTACCTGAACGACGTGCTGGATCGCACGCTGGACTTTGAAGTGCGATAAGCATCTCTCTCGATGGACGGCTCCCCACCCTCCCGCAGCGAGCAGGGGAGCCCGCTTTTCGTTCTCGAGATAACGGTTCCGGAATTAGTATGTCCGGATCTGACTGTCTCAAGGTTGCAATATTTCCAAGGAGGAAGAATGACACAAGTACGCTTTTTTTGGATACTGACCGTATTGACACTTCTGGCCGCCCTTGTCTTCAATCCTGCTCCTGTATCAGCCGTCCGTTCTTCGCAGCAAACGACGGGAGTTATCACCGGTGATGGTCAGATCTGCGGCCCCTACAGCCCTGAGTGTGGTGAATTCAGTATTACATTCAACCCGGCGGGCGGACCTGTAACCGGATCCGTCTATGTGGACTGGTCGATAACCAACCTGGAAACCGGCGAGAAGATCGGCGACGAGGTCTTGCAGGGCAACCTGACCGGCACCTTCGCCGGCGGAGATGGGGGACTGGTGACCGGCAGCATGGCAACCGGACAGGTGATTATCACCTACCTGATCGAGTGTGAGACCTGTATAAACGAGACCGAAAGCGCAGTTGGGTCTCCCTGGGAAGGCCATCTGCGGGCGGACGGCACTGGCAACGGCTGGATTGGGCCGACCGACGTCCTGTGGAACGTCACTTATTCGCCGCAGGACTTTCAGGCCGGGCTGGCGGCGCCAATCCCCACCCTAGCCTCCGCAGACGATCTTAAACCGCACCCGGCCGTTGATGAAAACTTGTTGGACGTGATCAACGGACCTTCCTCGGAGGTCGTCAAGGCCTGGCCGGATTTGGATGCCTCCATTACGGAAATCCTCGATCAGGACGATGCCATCATTGCACGCGATGATCAGGGCAACTTCTACGTCATTGATAACCAGGGCGTGAAAAGGCCGCTGTCTGCGGACATGCAATCCAATCTTCAGATGAACAACGAGTTTGGACTCCTGCAGAACGCCAACCTGCTGTGGGCCAGTCCGGCGGTTCAGGCGTTCGTGGCTGCCAACGGCGAAGGTGCATTGGATGCAATCACGGGCAGCGGCCAATACCAGTATTACACCATTCCCAGATGGCTTCAGCAGCGGCAGTACATGAAGGTCAGCACCCGTTGCGGCGACGGCTCTTGTTCGGCTTATACGACCATTTCGGTGCTTCCTACATCCATGTGGTTCCCCCAGCAGGCTTTCGCCTCCTCGGAGCATTCCAGCGTTCGCGGCACGATCAATGGCGGCGGCGACTTCATTTACGTTCCACCGCCGGACTTTGGAATGGAGCTGGCCTCAGTCTCACTTGCTCCGCCAGCGATGCAGCAGGACTCCCAAACGCAGTCCTACCTTGGGGTGCAGGTGCAGGATACCGTGGATGGAGCCGCCGTCAAGATGGTTCAGACCGGTTCACCGGCCGAGCAGGCCGGCTTGCTCGTAGGTGATCTGGTCACGTCCGTGTCCGGCATTCCGGTCAACTCCCAGAACCCTCTGGCGGTGTTGATCAGCGGGTATTCGGGCGGAGACCGGGTGGAAATGGAAGTCCTCCGCAACGGGGCTGCGCAGACCATCCCAGCCACATTGGCCAGCATGCTCCTGCCGGTCGTCGTTACTCCCTCCGCTGAAATCACCGTGACCGACAATACCGAATTTGTGATCGATATCGGCTTAAACGGCGCGACCGCTCTGCTCGTGCTGGCTGATACGGCCCACGTGCGCGAACCCGTCACTGGGTCCGAAGTGGACGTACCGGCCGGGATGGCCGTCATCGTCCTGACGGGCTATGCGATTGGAGATCCAATTCCGTTCAGCGCTGGCGACATCAATGCCTGGTGGCAGTCCCCGAAACCAGCGGCAACCGTCCAACCCCAGCCGACTGCCGGACCTGATACGCCTTCACCCACCACCCTGTTTCTGATGGGTTTGGCCACCGTATGCCTTTGCCTGATCTTGGGCATTGTTGTGGTAGTCGTGATTGTCATTGTCATCCGGAAAATGCGGCGGCCGGTTAATCCACCTTATTCGCCTGATTGATTCCTGCCCTGCTGTAATTGCCGACTGTCGTTAAGATCAAGAGATCGATAGCCATTCTGTTTACATCAAAAGCAGTGACCCCTTTTCAATTAGAGCAACAACCGGCTCTGGCGGACGGGGAAGTGCGAATTTGACGTGTACTTGAACAACGTGCTGGATCGCAGAGACTAAAGAGGGCAGGCTTTGCGGCTTGTCCTGCTTTTTATGACAGATGACACGGTTACAAATGGGTCTAAAAACATATAATAAAAGTCAGATGTAGCCCACTGAAGTTGAATACTCAAAACACGTAGATGTCGGGAGGAAAAAATGAAACGCTTGCTAGGGATCGTTCTATGGTTGGCATCGGTATTGCTCTGCGCAGGACCCGGAGGACTTCTGGTCTTGGCCGGCGTGATGACGTTAGCGCAATCATCCTTATCCGCGATTGTAGGTTATCAGCTCTTAGGCAGTAACCCACAAGCTGAATCGGGTATGTATGCTGGGCTAATTGTGGGCGCGCTATCCTTGGGCATGATATGTATTGGCGGTTTGCTAACGCTGGTGCCGCTGGGAGTGTCATCCATCAACAAGCGGCTGTTACATTCAGATGAGAAATTTGAAAATCGCGGTGTTGGAACGAGGAATAAGTCAGGTTTTTGGGGGGCCTTCGCAATTTTATGCGCAGTCCTTGCTTGTTGTATTCTTGCCAGCCTCGGTGGTTTGTATCTTTATAACACTAACCAATCTCTCGTAAGCGGTACCGCCACAGCATATGCTCTTCATGGACCAGCCACGGCGACTGCCGCATCTGAGATGCTTACTCAGGCGCCAGGTAATCCGGCCATGCTGGCGCCTGAGTGTGCGAAGATCGTCGCCTCCATTCAGGGACTGGAGCCCGGTGACCTGGCGGCATATACGTCTTCGCTGGCCGGGAAATGGGTTATCAACTGGCGGACGAGGATTGAGTTTATCCAGTCCTTTCCATTCGCCCCGGTTACAGGAGCTTATATTGTAATAAACGCCATGACCGACGATGGCTGTGGGTTGGGCATTGAATCTCCCGAAGCAACTAAAGGGGACTTTCAGGCGAATCAATACATCCATGTCTCTGGCCAAATCAGGAAAATAAATATGGTCAGCGGAATTCCCACTCTTGAAATCAGTCTAACCACCAGCCGGGTCAACCCGTAAACAGGTTTCTTTTGTTGTAGGAGATTTGAAATCAGCGTTCGTTGACTTACCTTTTACATTGTTGTACACTGTTACCAACAACGAGGAGATGAGACTATGCTTATCCCGGGCGGGCGTGGCAGTCGAGTCAAAGTTTTGGAGCGGGGAATGTCAGAATGAATTGTCCAAATTGTAATAAATCCAATCCGCTGCGGGCGCAGACCTGCGGCAACTGCGGGCATTTATTGCGCGCCACCGTTTTCCCTTCTATTTTACCCTCCGCTCCCCCGGAGGCGCTTCCTGCCGCACATTCGTCCAGAACGCCTGCCCCGACTTCGCAAAAACCCGGTTGCCTGGGCTCACTCTTGAAGCGCGTTCTGGCTATGCTGGCGGCGACCATGGTTGGTTGGCTGTGCGGATTAGTCAATGCCGCTCTACTGCCGGCGTTTGCCCAAACACAGGATTCGGCCTGGCTGGTCACGCTTGCTATGTCGGGCGCGCAGATGTGCCTAAGTTTTGTGATTGCGCTGGGGATAGGCTTTGTTATCAATCGAGGACGGCGCACCGCCGCATAATTCCGATGAAAATATCGATCCCTTTAATTGCCACAGTTTTTACTCTGGCTGCTTTTTTCCCCCCGATTCTAAATTCAGATGAACAAGCCGGTCCATCGTTAGCCCGTTACGATAGGCTGAGTGACCATCTGTACAATTCTATTTCTCTTCAAACCAATATGGTTTCATTGGATAGCCTGCCTGCTTGTCAACAAAATACTTTTCATTCTTCTGGCAATTCAAAGCAGGAATTATTCCAGCAAGATCTTTGTGATTGTGTCACTCAATGGTACGAATCGGAATATGATTCTTCTGCTCAAGGTCAAGAATTTATAAAAGCTTGTCAGACGTTGCAAGAAGAATCTGGTGAGGAAAATATTGCTTGTATTGAAAGCAGGATTGAGGTTTATGAACCATTTACTTATGAATCGTATCGAGATACGTGCGTAGGCTCATACCGTTATGTTTTCGTCTTGAGTGATGGTACTACAACTGAAGTCTATGATATCCACACGGGGCACGACCTCGATGATGCTGAATTCATGTGTCAGGAACTATACGGTACTCAAATTATCGATACGCCAATTCCCGAATTTCCAAATCCACCCAATCCTGGTCCATATATTGACCCTAACCCAGAACCATACCCATATCCAGACCCAGATCCAGTTCCAGGGCCTATCGCGATTGACCAGGAAACTCTAAGAATATTGCAGTCCATTCTGAGCACGCCTGCTCTACCCATCACCGGCGCAATAGCAGGCGGATTAGTGGCCTGGGTACTCTCAATGTTGGGGGGGGGCCGGACAGTTTTGCCCACGACTCCCCGTCCACCGACGGGAGGCCTTCCTCCCGGACAAGTGGGACCAGATGGCAAGATTTTGTCACCGACCGGCCAGGGTTGGGTGTCGAAATCCATGTACGATTATCAGCAAAAGTGGCTGCAAAAGGGCTGGCGCTGGAACTCGCAAACAGGAAAGTTCGAGGGCCAGCACGGCGCGGTCAATGAAAAGGGACTGGTGCAGGACGATGAACTGGGCTGGGTGGACCAAAAAACATTCAATGATAACGAACAAATGCGCGCCCAGGGATACGTCTATGATCGCTCCATGGGTTGGCAAACGCCCGAAGATTCGAATCGTTTTAAGAGCGACTGGGATGGGATGCGCCAACGGGAAAGGGAAAGAAGCGCAGATAAAAATGCCCGGATTCAAAGCGAACTAAAAGAGTCGCAGGCACAACGTGATCAAGCATTTCAACAACAGATGCAAAAGTTGGATGCCGGGCGCATTGCTGAAATCAAAGCGAATATTGAAATGTACCAAAAGCGGGCCCAAAAGTATGTGAATTGGGACAAAAATTTGGAGTATGCCACTTATGTTGCTCAAACGGTCGAGACAGCTGCCGACGTTGGGGTTGCTGTTTGTGCCCGTCTAACCGGCCCGGCAGGCAAGGCGATTGCAGCGGCTTATGAGACAGCCAAGGAAGTCGCCACAACAGCAGATGATGTTATCGCCTCGGACGATGTGGTTGGAAAGGCGGAGGAATTGGGAGACGATAAAATCAAGGACGAATACAAAGACAAGATCAAAGAGAAGATAGAAGAGAAGGTCACGCCGTACATTCCCAAATTTGTGAATCGCATTGCGAATCAGATCAAACGCCCGATCAAAAAATTCATTCTTAGGAAAACGGGAAAAACCGGCCTGATCATATACCAGGAAGCTGAGAAAAAGCTATTGGAATACGGTAAAGAGCAGGTCGAGGAATTTGTGGAAGGACAAGTTGAAACTGCTGTCGAAGAAATTAAAAACAATATAGATCCAAATCTACTCACAGGCGTTTGACATTAACACAGGCAACTCAGGAACAGGTCTATGGACACTTGGCTTTCCTTCTCCCAATTGATCGCCCTCAGCCAGCAATGTGGCATCCCGCGCGGGGCACTAACCCCGCTGATATTTAGCCGGAGAGATGAATCCCCGGCCCCGCTCCCGCCTTTCTGGGTGAATACTGAAGGCAGCTTTACATCACAGGCTCTACCGTTCCTGCAAGTCTTGGCAGATCCCCAGGCGGTGAATGGGATTGCGTTTGTCCTGCCTGATTTCATCATCGAAGGCAGCCTGTGCTATCCTGATCCCGCCAGCGGCCGCCCACAAGTCTCTTTGCTGAACAGCGGGGAGGGTCTGCACTTGCAGTCTCCCATTCCCCGCCAGGCCCAGCTCCTAGCACTGCAGGAGCAACTCCTGCAGGAAGCTGTGGATTTCCAACCTGTAGGATTATCGTTGCCGATATTGGACGCCTGGCTGCTCTTGGCAATGGTGGATTTGGGACGAGAGCAGGAACAGCCCTCCATTGTTTCACTGAACGATCTTGTGCAAACACTTAACCGTCCTTACAACCTGCTTCAAAACCTGGCTGCCTGGTATTGCCAGGCATTGGAATTGAAAGAACCCTCCATGCATGAGCTGAAAGCGTCCATCCAGCGGCTGGCAGGGCAGGGCTTGGTTGTGACTAGCGAGGCCGGTGGAGTACAGGCTGCGGGTGTGACCCGGCGCCTGATCCATGAGTTCAGAGACCTGAATGCCTTCCTCATGCTCAAAACCAGCGTTCTGCTGAACGAGGGTGAAGGCGGCCTTGGCAGTATGCGCAACTGGATTTTCCAAGGCGCCTCCGGAATGGGGCTGCTCTTTTTTGTCAACGGTGAAACTGCTGAAATGGTCAGTCTTTCTCCTGCCAACATCCTCAATTTGGTAAAACGCTTATTGCAAGACCCATTCCGCTTCTTTTCCAGGAACGGGAAAATCCCCGCCGGGAAACCCACTCGTGTTCGCATGCCACCCCCACCGGAAAAACTATAAGAGTTAAGCGGCTATGAAAAAAATACTTTTCTGTATTCTTTTATTCATTGCACTGGCTTGTAATCTGATCGTGCCTACACAGATTCCAGTCCCTCCAACCACTGCCCCTGATGCGCCTTTTTGCCAGCCGAGTCAATCCATTAATGAAGACGCTAACGGACAAACCATCCGTTTAAACAAGGGAGATTTCCTGCGCATTGAACTGGATCAAAATTCGTCCACCGGCTATGAATGGCTGGTGGATAGGATCGAATCTGAGAAGTTGACCGATATGGGAACGGATTACAGCTATGGCGAGAATCTTCCTCCGGGAAGCGGCGGCACTCAGTTGCTATGTTTCCAGGCTGTGAACAATGGCACAACGACTCTGCAACTTGTCTACCGCCAGCCGTGGGAGGCGGATGCCACCCCAATCCCGTACACGCCTCCTGATTTTGAAATCACAATTGTGATCAACGAATAATCTAAAAGGATCCCTCATGGATTTCAAACAAACCCGACAAGCTTATGTCCGTCTGAAAGATCAACTCGAACAGGGCCGTGTGACAGCGGAAGAATTCGAAGCCCGCGTTAACGAAATGGTTGTAACTGACTCTGCGGGTGTACTCTGGCAAATGGGTGTTAAGACCGGAAAATGGTATCGCTATGATGGTCAGGGATGGGTGGAGGATACGCCTCGGGAATACGGCGGAATAAATGCTGCATTTGCGCCTCCGATCGCGCCACAAAATGTTCAATCCTCTCAAAACCAGGAGCAACCCCCGGGAAAAAAGTGGGTCGGCGGTTTGTTGATTGGTGGGATTTTAGCCGCATGTTGTGTCATTGTGGTTATTGGCGGCTGGTTTATTTGGAGTTATCGCCCTTCACCCGCGCCATTCACTCCGCCTGCAGCGTCTTCGTTGACTCCTCCGTCCATTCCGCTGGCATTGACCCCTGAAACTGGTAATACTGCTTTTCCCGCCTTTCCTCCGGATCTGGTTCAATTTCAAGATGACTTCTCAAATCCAGGCAGCGGTTGG
>CAZEGE010000010.1:12166-36252 GCA_964511765.1 uncultured Anaerolinea sp. | reverse complement strand
AAAAACAAGGAGGAACTATGTTTTATTCAGTTCCACACGATGTAGCCGCGCCGTGGTTGTTGATCGCTGTGTTCAGCCTCGGCGCTTTGACCGTCCTGACATTGATCATTTCAGTCCTTGAGGCGCTGGTGATGCTTTTACTTAAGTGGGGCAAATTTGGTCGAAGCCTGTGGGCGTCTTTGCTGATGAATGTGACTTCCACGATCTTCGGCGGTGTGCTGATCGCGCTGGGATTGTTCGGTGGTTCGTTTATTTGGCTGGTGGCTGCCTTTGTGCTTTCCGTGTTGATTGAGGGCTGCGTATTGATGTTGATGAAGCGCGGCGCGGCGCGTCAAAACTGGATCGCCAGCCTGATCGCCAATCTCGTGAGCTATTTGTTTATCATCCTGCCATTTGCCTTGCTGAGTTCTTGATAAAGACAAAAATTATTGAACGATTGGGGATAAAATAGACTTCATGAGTTCGCTTGCGGATAAACTTAAATCACTCGGCGTTAAAGCAGGGACTTCACATTTCCTCTCGCCCAAGCCTGGCAGCCACACAATTGACTCTGTTGTAACTGGGACATTTCTCTCCACCCCTCACGGCGAAGCCTTCGTCTCCGAGCAGGTCTTCGGCGAAGAGTACCTGCATGGGGTAATCTCCCCCTATTCCAAATTTCCTCTTTCCATAATCTCGCAATGGGCAAATGACGCGCGCATTGCAGAATTGCCGATCAGTAAATTCGCATTTCTGGATACCGAAACATCCGGCGTATCCGGGGGGACAGGCACGTATGCTTTTCTGGTTGGGGCAGCGCGCTTTGTGGATGACAAATTCGTCCTGCAACAATTCTTCCTGCGCGACCCATCCGAAGAACCAGCCATGCTCGAAGCCTTGATCGACTTCCTTGCGCCGTGCGAAGGGCTGGTCACATTCAATGGAAAGTCATTCGACACGCCGCTGCTCGTCACCCGTTACTCATTACATAGAATCCCCGTCCCATTCAAGAATTACGCGCATATTGACCTGCTTCCCCTGGCAAGGCGTTTGTGGCGGGATCGACTCCCCTCCCGGGCCTTGAAATATCTCGAGGAGCATGTGCTCGGGTTTACGCGCACATCAGAGGAAGTGCCGGGTTATGAAATTCCCTGGTTGTATTTTGATTACCTGCGCACAGGGGATGCGAGTCCGCTGGGCGGCGTGTTCTACCACAACGCCATGGATGTGGTGGCAATGGCGGCTTTGCTGGGTCACGTCAGTGAACTGCTGGCAGACCCGTATAATGGCAGCGTGCGGCATGGACTCGATTTCATTGCGCTCGGGAAGTTATTCGAAGACCTCGGCCATTGGGATGAGGCAGCCCATCTGTTTGAGTGTGGACTTGAGCTTGGATTGGCAGAAGCAGATTTCGGCGTGGCGGTGAAGCGTTTGTCCATCCTGCAAAAGAAGCGCGGGGATATGGATCATGCCCTGGGTTTGTGGGAGGCGGCTTCGCAGAAGGGTCATGTCTACGCTCATATTGAACTGGCTAAATATTATGAACATAAATTACGCGATGTAAAGACATCCATAAAATGGGCGAAATCGGCGCGCAGGGAAATAGAAAAGGCAGACCTGCCTGCATACATCCGCAAACATTGGTTGAGTGAAATCGACCATCGCCTGGTGCGGTTGGAGCGTAAGTTGAAGTTCATCGTCTAGAAAACATAATCATCAAATAATCAGTGAGGAAGCATGTCTCGAAGAAAAAACATCAAAAGAAGCAGCCGCAATACTGGCAGACATTTTTTCGCTGTATTGCGCCGTCCAGCGGTTCAAATAGCGCTGGTCTTGTTTATTGCCTTCGTTGTTTATTGGATCGCATCGTCCAACGCGGGAACAAATACCAGCGCTCTGGCGCGCGAAGTCAGCGTGGATGAAGCGTATAAAATGTACCAGGGCGGCGTCTTTGTTTTGGACGTGCGCACGCAGGAGGAATGGGACGAATATCACGCGCCAAACGCCACGCTCATCCCATTGGATCAATTGCAGGCGCGCATCGATGAAGTGCCAATAGACCAGGAAATATTGGTCGTCTGCCGTTCAGGCAACCGCAGTCAGCAGGGACGCGACATGCTGCTTTCGGCAGGATATCAGGCAACCAGCATGGCTGGCGGGTTAAAAGAATGGTATGCCAGAGGTTATCCGATCGACGGCGCGCCGCAGTAGGGAATAATATATCTTATATTCTCAGCCGCTATAAGCATCAACTTTAAACTCAGCGTGGATATAGTCAAGGCTTCATCCACGCTGTTTTCAAATTTATGAGAAAAAAACTTTTCATCATCCCAATCCTCGCCTGTATTTTCTTTTTCACCAGCACATCCATCGTGTGGGCGCATCCCGCCGACATTTACGCACACACCATTAACGTCACAATCTCACAAACTGGATTGAAAATTAAATGGATCGTCAAACCCGGTCCGCTGCTGACAAATTTTTTATGGCATGAAATGGACGCAGACCAGGATGGGACTCTCACCCCATCCGAAGCGGAGACGTGGGGCAGCGCTCGCGCGGCCCTGTTCACTGCCACACTCGACGATAAGCCTTTGTCTCTGCTGATAGATTCCGTGCAACTGCCCGCTGACTTGCGCAGTTTTCAGGCGGGCGAGGAATATATCACCATCAACTTATCTGCAATGTGGCAGCAGGATGCAAAAAACGCCCGGCAGTTGAGGCTTGAAAACGGGATGGAACAGACAAAATCCATTAACTGGTTTTATCTCACCGCCGCAGAAAACTCTGCTTTTCTCTTTCCCAGCCAGAAAAGCCACATCATTTCAATTGACATTATTCAAGACCGCAATCTCATTTCAGATCAAACGAAACTGCTGACAACATGGGACAGCGGCACACCCTCCCTGCCGTTTGGCCAGGAAAAGGATATCGTCACTGAAACCGCCGAGCAGGTTGTCCCTCAGCTGGCTGAAAAAACTCCCCAGGAAATTCTGCTCGACCTTGTCCGCCGGGATGAATTTTCCATTTCGTTTTACATCTTCGCGCTTGTCATCGCGCTTGCATTGGGCGCGCTCCACGCACTGACCCCGGGACACGGCAAAACCGTTGTCGCGGCATATCTCGTCGGTTCACGCGGCACCACATGGCATGCAATTGCCCTCGGCACGATTGTCACATTGACGCATACCGGTTCGGTCTTTCTACTCGGCATCATCACGCTGGCGGCCTCGCAATATATTCTTCCGACAACGATCATTCCCGTGCTCGAAATTCTTTCGGGAGTTTTGATCGTCAGTCTGGGGTTTTATTTATTGTGGCAGAGACTCCTGTATTGGCGTAAATCAATGAAACTCGCACAGGAAAATCAGCCGCGCAGGATCTCGCTGACGCCTTCCCCTTCAAGCGTTAAAAAGCCAACAGGCGGGATCAAAATACAAAAACTGCCTCAGAATTCCCACCAGCACGGCGATGGGAAGATACATTCCCATGATATCCCGCAAGCGATTACCTGGCGTTCGCTCATCGCCCTCGGCATCAGCGGCGGCCTCGTCCCCTGCCCGGATGCGATTGCGATTCTCCTGGTTGCCGTTGCCATCAATCGTATCTTGCTTGGGCTGGCATTGATCATTTCATTCAGCCTCGGACTCGCGGTTGTGTTAATTGTCATCGGTTTGTTGATGGTGAACAGCCGCCGCCTGTTTAACCGCATCGGTTTTCTGGATCAACTCGCGCCCATCATGCCGATTGTCAGCGCGGTGATCGTGCTGGCGCTCGGCTTTGGGTTGACGTGGGGCGCATATGCCCGTGCACAGGGTAATGTCAATTTTGCCGCACCAGCTCAAAGGTCCATTAATGAGGCGCAGGTACTGTTTTTGGCTGAGGACGGGAACGGCGTCAAACAATTGTTCATCACAGACTATGAAAGGAATACCTCACGCGCGATCACGCAGCCAACCCACAGCGTCGTTGACTATGCAGTTTCGCCCGACCAAACCCGCGTGGTGTTTGTCGTGCAAACGGACGACCTTGAAAATGAGCTCTGGCTGCTTGAGCTTGCCAGCCTGGACGATAAAAGAATATCGAACTGCACGGATGCAATTTGCTCTGACATGGTCTGGTCGCCGGATGGAAGCCGCATAATCTACGAACATTTGAGTTTGAACAACAATGCAAGCGGCTTTGCTACTTTGTGGTGGATCAATCTCACCACGGGTGAGGAACAGCCTGTATTTCAAGAGTCGCAATTGCCCGGCGGAAACCCGCGCTGGTCACCCAATGGCGAATGGTTGAGTTATGCCACGCCTGAAGGCATCAGGTTATATCATCTTAAAGATGGGGAAAGCCGTGTGATAAAAAATATTCTTGGGGCCGCGGCGTTGTGGTCCCCGGATGGCACATCCATATTGCTTCGAGACGTTGTTATCAAGCACGATCAATTTGTGACACAATTGTTTTTATATGATCTTGAATCGGAAACCCTGGTAAATCTGGATCCAAATGACAGCGTGGAAAACATCCTCGCGGCCTGGTCGCCAAACGGTGAATTCATCGCTGTCGTGCGGCGTGACCTTGCGATTCCGCGCGGCGATCAGATCTGGATCATGAACGCCGATGGAGGCAATGCGCATGCGGTCACAAACACACCCGATGTATTACACAGCAGTTTGAACTGGTCACCGGATGGGAAATATCTGCTTTACGATTTGTACCTGCTGGACGCATTTCCATTTGAATCACGCTTGCAGGTGATCAACGTTGAATCAGGCGAGATCGCAGAGTTCAAGAGCAAGAGCTTCAACCCAAAGTGGGTTTGGGGATCTGCCCCTTGACTTTCCATTTTTTCTCCCCTATACTTATTGATAATGATTTTCAATATCGAAAAGAGCGCTTATGCCTGCTGAACTCTGGCTTACCCAATTACAGGAAAATGGTTACCGCATCACAGCCGCACGCCGCGCCGTAGTGGAGACGGTGGAGAAATCCACGCGCGCGCTTACCCCGCTTGAAGTGTATGACATGGCGCGCAAAAAATACCGCGCCCTCGGGCTGGTCACCGTTTATCGCACGCTGGAGAAACTTGAGGAATTGCATCTCATTCAACGCGTGCATCAGCCCATGGGCTGTCAGGCCTTCATCTCAACGGGTCAGGGACATCAGCATCTCCTGCTCTGTCAAAACTGCGGGCAGGCGGCTTTCTTCGAAGGCGACGACCTGGAGGTGCTGACAAAATCCATCGCCAAAAAGACAGGCTATCAGATCAGCGAACACTGGCTGCAACTCTTCGGGCTGTGCGCGAACTGCCGCAAAAATTAATTTCCTTATACATCTCGTTCAGCAGAGCAAACCTGCGGACGAATGTAAATTCAACTCATCCTTCACCGGACGGTGAGGGACAAAAAAAATGGATTACAAATGAAAAAGATTTTCAATTCCATTATTATCCTGGCGACTCTCTCGACTCTTTTCTTAACTGGCTGCAAGTCGGTCCCAAAAAGCAATGACGGCGCTCTGAGAGTGCTCGCCTCCACCACCTTCCTGGCGGATATAACCCAGAACATCGCAGGCGACCACATCCAGGTGAGTTCGCTGCTCCCCTTTGGCGCGGACCCGCATGCCTATCAAGCCGCGCCTGCAGATGTAGCCAGGATCGCGGAAAGCGATTTTCTGATTCTCAACGGTTTGGAATACGAACACTTCATCGAGCCGTTATTGGAAAATGCCGGGGGGGAGAGAGTGATCATTGAAGCCTCGGCTGGCCTAAGTCCAAAAGAAGCTGCGGGAAGTGCGCACGGAGTCGATCCGCATATGTGGCTGGACCCGAACCTCGTCATCGCCTATGTCGCAAACATCCGTGATGGATTGATCGAAGCCGATCCCGATGGAACGGAGATTTACAAAGCCAATGCAGATGCATACATGGCCGAACTCAAGGACCTTGATGCGTGGATCGTGGAACAGGTGAGCAGCATCCCTGTAAAACGCCGTTTGCTGTTGACCAATCACGAAGCGATGGGATATTTTGCCGAACGCTATGGATTCCAAATCGTAGATACGATCATCCCGAGCCTGAGCTCTGAAGCCGGGACATCGGCGCAGGGCCTGTCGGCGGTGATTGATGAGATCAAAGCGTCTGGCGCACCTGCAATCTTTCTGGGCGAGGTGGAGAATGCGGATTTGGCAAATCAAATTGCCGAAGAGACCGGCGTGAAAGTTGTGAGCGATTTGTATCTTGAGTCACTCACCCATGGCGCCCCCGCTGCGACATATATCGACATGATGAAACACAATGTAACTCGCATTGTGGACGCGTTAAGGTAAGGACGGCCTGTTACGGATCGCCCTTAATAAGAATATGACACATACTCCTCATCGTCTCGAAATTGAAAAAGTCAGTATTGGCTATGGTGAAAAGATCGTTATGCGCGACCTGAGTTTTCAGGTTCCGCACGGCGCACGCGTGGCTGTGGTCGGACCGAACGGGGCAGGTAAATCCACGCTCTTCAAAGCGCTGGTCGGTATCCTGCCCTTGCACAGCGGGCGCGTTTTGATCCACGGTGAATTGCTCGGCGCGCACAAGGACTGCGTGGCCTACATCCCACAACGCGAGGATGTGGACTGGCGTTTCCCTGTCACTGTCAACGATGTGGTCATGATGGGGCGCTTCGGTAAAATAGGATGGTTGAACCGTCCTACCAAGGCAGATAAGCAGATCGTCTGGAAAAGTATTGAACAAATGGGCATTGCGGATCTGGCAGATCATTCCATTGGTCAACTTTCCGGCGGGCAGCAACAACGCGCTTTTCTGGCGCGCGCCATTGCACAGGAACCTCACATTTTGTTGATGGATGAGCCCTTCACCGGTGTGGATGTGACCACTCAGGAAGTGACGCTCAACCTGCTCGACCACCTGCGTAACCAGCACGTGACGACGATTATTTCCACGCACGATCTCAATTTAGCCGCTTCGCGCTTCGACCTCGTCCTTTTGTTGAATCATCGTCTGATCGCCTATGGCACACCGCAGAAGGTTTTTGTCAAGGAAAACCTGACGCAAGCCTTTGGCAATTCCCTCCTGGTCATGGAAAACGGCATGATGCTGGTGGATGAGTGCTGCCCTCCCGATGAAGAACATATTCATCATCATGCAGAGGTGAAATGAGCTGGCTTCTCGAACCTCTTGCGTATCAATTCATGCAGCGTGGACTGCTCGCTTCCGTCATTGTCGGCGTGTTGTGTGCTGTGATGGGAACGTATGTCGTGCTGCGCGGCATGGCATTTCTCGGTGACGCGATGGCGCATGCCATCCTGCCTGGTATTGCCATCGCTTATCTATTTCACGGTGACCTGCTGGTTGGCGCGGGGGTTGCCGCAGTGGTCATTGCTTTAAGCATCGGATTCTTCTCACGCGAGGGAACCGTCAAAGAGGATACTGCCATTGGCATATTATTCGCAGCGGCGCTTTCCCTGGGTGTGGCGCTGATCAGTTCCATGCAAACCTACGCAGTCGACTTATCCCACATCTTATTTGGAAACGTGCTTGGCGTAAGCACATCCGATCTTTGGCTGATCGCGGGATTAAGCTTTGCCATCCTTTTGACGGTGGGAATATTCTTCAAGCAATTCCTCGTTATTTCCTTCGACCCGGTTCTGGCCGCAACCCTGCGCCTGCCCGCTGAACTGTTGCGGAATCTTATGCTGGTGCTTTTGGCGCTGACGGTGGTTGTCTCGTTGCAGACCGTGGGGGTCAGCCTCGCGGCCGCCATGCTGGTTACGCCTGCCGCGACGGCTTATCTGCTCACCCGCCGCTTGTGGCCGATGATGCTGGTCTCGGCTTCAATTGGCGCGCTGTCCTCGGTTATTGGCTTGTACTTAAGCTATTATCTCAATATTGTTTCAGGCTCTTCAATCGTACTGACGGCCACCGTGTTCTTCCTGCTCTCGTTCCTGTGGAAACGAATGAAGTCCGCATAATATTTTTATGATTGCTCCCCCTCCCGCTGGAATTACCCGGCGGAGTTTTTATATTACGGACCCCGCATAGATGACCAAACCACAATTATGTTATTTGCTCGTTATTCCCATCAAAAGGATAAGCAATTTTTGCAACAAGCGGTAGAATACAACCCATGCACAGCAAAAACATTGACCTGGTAAAAGCCCTCTTCTTTTTTATTTTCCTGCTTTCTTCATGCGCATCCCCTGCATCTGTTGCAACCCTTGAAACAGCGACCCTGCCAGGTCCCCCCACTGAAACAGCCGTCCCGCCGACAATAATACCCACGCCGACAAATACCCCAGTCCCTGCGCTGGCGCGCGCGCAATACACCTTGAACACAGCCATTGATTATGATGCACATACCGTCAGCGTGGATGAGACCATACTTTATCCCAATCTGACAGGCAAGCAACTAAATACATTGGTCGTTGCCCTCGTCCCCAACCTCTGGCAGGATAGTTTCAATCTGACAGGCATCGCCATCGATGGAGCACCGACCACAACTTACTCCATCTCCGGTCAAAGACTCGATATTGCCCTGGCCTCCCTCCTGCCTGCGGGAAGTGTCGTCAAAGTGGATTTGCAATATGCGCTCTCCCTTCCATTTGCAGAACAGGAAGACCCCGGTGTCTCGCGCCCGCGCATTTATGGATATACCGCCCGGCAGATGAATCTCACCAACTGGTATCCATTCGTTGTGCCGTACATCAACGGCGAATGGATATTGCACGAACCCTGGTATTACGGCGAGCATCTTGTTTATGACGCCGCAGACTATCAAGTGAACGTCAAGTTTACAAACCCCGCCACTGCACCCATCGTCGCCGCAAGCGGATTCCCGGAACAGCTGGCGGACTCCACCCGTTACAGCATCACCGCCGCACGCTCCTTTGCGCTTGCCGCCAGCCGCGAGTTCCAGGTTTCAACCGCGCAGGTCGGGGATGTGACGATTTCAAGCTATTATTTCCCTTTTTATGAAAAGGGAGGACAGGCCGCATTGCAGGCAAGCGCCGAAGCGCTTCAAGTCTACAGCCAATCTTATGGACCCTATTCACATAAATCCCTTGCAATAGTAATGGGGGATTTTAATGATGGCATGGAATTCTCTGCATTTTATTATCTTCCAAAAAGCGCTTATGACTTATACCAGGATTCATTCGCCAGCCTGCTGACCGCTGTTGCTGTTCATGAGACTGCACACCAATGGTGGTTTGAACAAGTTGCCAACGACCAGGCGCTGCAACCCTGGCTGGATGAAAGTCTCGCTACATATTCTGAAAGGATATATTACGAAAAGGTTCATCCCGACTTATTATCCTGGTGGTGGATGTATCGCATCGATATATATAATCCCCAAGGTTTCGTGGACATTCCAATTTATGCAGGCCAGGGCTTCCGTCCATACACCAATGCAGCATATTTCCGGGGCGCGCATTTCCTCGAAGACCTGCGCGCCCGCATCGGAGATGAAGCCTTCTTCGCCTTCCTGCAGGATTACCTGGCACAGAATTGCGACAGGATTGTCACTGCCAATGATTTCTTCCGCGTGCTCAGCCAGCACACCAGCGCAGACGATTCCGACCTCGTGCGCAAATACTTTCAAAACATATATCAATGACAAGTAAAATGTTTTTACGTAGAGCTTATTGCGCCCTGCTGCTTACCCTGCTGGCTTCCTGCGCCTCTCCAACCTCATATTCGGAGGGCGCCCCCGATGCAGCTGTCCCGCCCTCCTTTATCCTCATCACGCAGGACCCCAATCCCTCGCCCACGCCGACGCCCTTCCAACCATCCGGACAAATCGACACCGCGCTGCCGACATTCACACAAACAGCTCCTGCAACGGTCACATCCACCAGCACGCCTACACCGACGGATACCCCGCCGCCACCCACGCTGACAATTGCCTCCATTCCCCCAACCTCTGCGCCGTCTCCAACCTCTTCGCGCACAAATTACATCCTGTATTCAACCCTGGACTTCGAAGGCAGGACAATCTCAACAGACCAAACGGTCCGCTATTACAACAACACAGGCACAGCGCTGTCAGAGATCGTGTTTTCCGTTCAACCCAACCGATACGCCAACACGTTCGTCCTGAATTCAATCGCACAGGATGGCGCATCTTTAACGACATACACGCTCGACGGTCAACGCATGACCGTGAGCCTGTCCCAGCCTTTGCAGGCAGGTTCCAATACCACGCTAACCATTAACTTCGAATTAAATATCCCTCATAAATCATCTGACGGCGTCTTTGGCTATGACTTCAACCAGATCAACCTCGTGGACTGGTATCCCTTTATCGTGCCTTATCAAAACGGCTGGATCCTGCATGATCCCATGCCCTGGGGTGAGCATTTGGTCTATGACTCAACAGACATTGAATTAAACATCAATAAAGATCCGAATGTACTCATCGCAAGCGGCGCAAGCGCGGAGCAAAATGGCGAGTGGACACGTTACCGCCTGTACGGCGCTCGCACGTTTGCGTTGTCAGCCAGCAGTGAGTTTCTTGTCTCGGAAGCAACTGTCGGGGATGTGGCGGTGCGCTCCTATTATTTCGACGGATACAAAGCCGGCGGGGACGGCATCCTGCAGTTGGCATCCAAGGCTGTTGGCACCTTTTCAGAGCAATATGCTTCCTATCCTCATCAAAGCCTCGCCATTGTTCAGTCGGATATACACGACGGCATGGAATATGACGGGCTGGTTTTCCTGGCGACCGATTTTTACGGTCAATATACTGGCGGCGCGCGCAACAACCTGGCCACCATTGGCGTACACGAAATCGCACATCAATGGTGGTACGGCTTGGTTGGGAATGACCAGGCGCTCGAACCCTGGCTCGATGAAGCGCTGGCAATCTACAGCGAACGCATTTTTTACGAAAATAATTATCCCGCCAACATCAGTTGGTGGTGGCAATTCCGTGTGGACTATTTCAAGCCGAGCGGCTACGTGGACAATACCATCTACGACGACAGCTCTTTCCGTTCCTACACAAACGCAGTCTATCTCAACGGCGCGCACTTCCTCGATGATTTACGTGTACGCATGGGGTATGGTAATTTCTCCAAATTCCTTAAAGAATATACGAGGCGTTACTCCTATGGACATGTCACATCTGCCGATTTTTTTGCCGTGATGCGCGAGACCATCAACGTGGATATCAGCGACCTGTTGAACAAATATTTTTCGGGTTCGTATTAATAAGAGATCTTACACATATCATCGATTTTGTCTAAAAACAATTTTCCAAGCCTTGACTCTTCTCTTGGTCAAGTCATAATCATCCGAAGAAAAACCCCCGAGTTCTTGAAGAACTCGGGGGTTGCTTTCAACCAAACCTTTCCTCACGCCAGACATCTGCGCGGTTATGATAGCCAGCCTGTTCCCAGAAACCGCTTTTATCACGGGCCATAAATTCCAAAGACCTCAGCCATTTTGCCCCTTTCCACAAATAGGGAGTTTCAAGGTCTTCGCGCCCGGGGATGAAGCCCACCATGCCTCGCAATGGATAACCGTGATCGGGCGTGATCGGTTCGCCGTTAAAATGAGTCGCCAACAGAAAATTATCCTGTAAAACCACAGAAAGCGGCAAATTGACCGTGAAGCCGTATTCTGCATGCTGCATGACATGCGTGGCGGTTGGTTTGATTCTGATAAAGTCGTTTTCCACCAGAGCTTTCAGGGAAATGCCCTCCCAGGCCGTATCGAATTTGCTCCAGCGCGTGACGCAATGCAGATCCATTTTTATGCTTGTCCGCGGCAATTGATTGAACTCAGCCCAACTCCAGCGTTTTTCCTCTTCCACCTCGCCCCACACGCGCAGATCCCAGGTCCCAGCGTCAAACATCGGTACAGGCCCATAATGCAGGACGGGAAATTTTTGAGTCAATGATTGGCCGGGGGGCAGCCGTCCCTCCGCGCGGATGCGGTCCTCTTCCTTGCGGCGGTCCATACCTTCAAATTGGAACATATATCACCTCACTCTGTAAAATAAATAATTACGGTATTGAATAGACACAAATTACTCAGATAATGTTACCCGAAAAATATTACAGTTATCTTAAGTCTGAATGCAAAAGAGGCGAGAGGGTAAATTGCCCATATCCTGCAATTTATTTACTTCAACCCCACAACCTCAATTCCATTTTTTGTTAAAATTCCACATAACAGCTTTGCATTCTCCGCTGCACGCGGGTTGTCTCCATGCAGGCATAACGTATCCACGCGTACGATGTTCTCCCCAAACAAGATCCCATCCTTGACCAACCTCAGCGCATTCTCCGCCACCTCTTCGGGCGATTTGATCGCCGAGTTGGAGGAGCACAGCAGAATCGCCGAGCGGCTTGAGCATGGTTACTTGGGTTCAAAAATTGAAATCGATTCGATGTGATAGGTTTGGGGAAAGAGATCAAAGGGAGTCACTTCCACCAAACGATAGCCCCCGTGGATGAGCCGCGCCGCGTCGCGCGCCAGCGTGGACGGATCGCACGAAACATAAGCGATGATTTGCGGTTTGATTTTGATGATCGCATCCAGGGTGTGTTTTTCGATTCCCGCGCGGGGTGGATCGACGATCAGATGCGTTAAATTGTCCACCTGCCCCACCAAGGCAGGCAAAATTTCCTCGGTTATGCCTTCGTATAATTCCACGTTATCGAATTCATCGAGATTGAATCCAAAATCTTCGCAGGCGGATGGAGAGGACTCAATGCCAATGACCCTGGCATATCTTGACGCAAGGAATTTACTGAACAAACCAACGCCGCAATAAACATCCAATAATGTCGCTGATGATGCGGCCGGTAATTTGACAAGCAAATACTCGACCATTTTTTCCGCCATCTTTGCATTGACTTGAAAGAAGGAGGCGGCAGAGACCCGGAAATCCCGATTTAAGATATTGAAGAATATATGATCCCGTCCGGCAATGACGATGGGATGGCCCTCGTAAACATGCAGGACGGAAATGTCGGCTTCGATTTCAAGTTCAGGCGTTTCATCCGTTTCAGATTCAAGCACGAGCATTAATTCATCGCCCTGTCCGCAGCGCAGGGAAATGCGCTCGATATTCATATTGGGGTCAAACCGCAACTCATGCCAGATATTATTGAGGCCCGCTTCAGGCAGGTGGCACTCCTCGATAGGGAACGTTGAATTGCCATTTGAGTTGATAAAACCAAGTTTGCCGTCGTCGGCAAGGTGAAATTGCATGTGATTGCGATAATTCCATTCAAGCGGCGAGGCGACCATCGGTTTGACAGGCGGGTTTTCGATTTTGCCAATGCGCTGCAATTGGTCACGCAGGATTTCCGTCTTTGCCTTCAATTGCTTTTCATACGGCAGGTTCTGGTAATGACATCCGCCGCATGTCCCAAAATGTTTGCATTTCGGTTCGATCCGGTCCGGTGAGGCCTTTATCACTTCAAGCAATTCCCCGCGTGCGAAATTTTGTTTTTCCTGCGTCAGACGCACGCGCACAAGTTCGCCCGGCAAACCAAACGGCACAAAGACTACGCGACCACGCGTCCCTGTTTGGGGGTCGGGCAGGCGTCCCATGGCTTCGCTGCCGTATGTTAGTTTTTCGAGACTGATTTCGTAGGTGGTTGATAGATCAGCGCTGGAGGACATTTAACACTGCCTGAACAATTTGCGCAGCTTGAATTGGTGTTAATGCTCCCAGCCGCTTCATTAATCTTTGTTCAGAAACAGAACGAATTTGCAAAGCGTCTGCGGCGGAAGGTTTGCTTAATCCATTTGTTTCTTGCGGGTCAATTCTCACCATCCATAGCGCGGTTGAATAACGGTCTTTCCAATCTGTCAGAGGAACCACGACTTTAAGCGGCAATATCCCAACCAGGTCACTGCTAATAATCACAGCGGGGCGTGTTTTCCTGATCTCTGATCCAATTGTCGGGTCAAGATTGACAAGCCAGATTTCGCCCCTTTTCATAATTCGTCATCCGCAAATAGAAAATCATCACTATCCAGGGCTGTAAAATCCGTCAGGCTTGGATCAGTTTTGTAGTCCGCCTGGAGTTCACGTGCCGCAAGCAGTATTTGACGGCGCTGACGGTAACGCAGTTCGCGTTCAATCATCTCCCGCACAACCTCGGAAAGACTGCGGTTTTCTTCTTCTGCGATTATTGTTAGTATTTGATGTTGGGTTTTCTCAAGAAGAATTTGAGTTCTGTGCAAATCCATATCACACCTCCAAAGTGTGTATTTATATTACACACTATTATTACCCTGTTTTCACACATTGTCAAGAAACAAAAAGAGGAAAGACCAGTCAAACAGCCTTTCCTCTTTCTTCTTTCCCCTTTTCACCTGGTTTATCTTATTTCAGGAAGAACGAAAGAACCACAAGCACAATAACGAAAAAGCCTGCCAGTGTGCCGATACGCAGCAGGTCCTTCTTTACCACGCTGTAATCGGGGTTGAACTCGGTGCGCATCGCGGGGATGTTTGAAAAAGATGCGGAACGAGCCTGACGTTTATTTTTCTTAGCCATTTTTTTCTCCTTCAATTTACATTATTCAAAATAATTTCCGAGATTGTTCAGGCGAAAGAGCATCGCCTTCGCAATGACTTCGTCAATTTTGCAACCGTGCAAAGACAACAATACGCTGATCGTTCACAAGATACGGGTAACACGAAATAAGTGTCACCGTCGGCGAGCCGCTGGATGCCATCACTTCCACCGCGGTTGGCTCGACCAAAACTGTACGGTCTACAACGTAAACAAACTGCCGCTGTTGTGTATAGATGATGATCTGGTCACCGGGAGCGAGTCTATCCAAATAACGGAAGATTTCACCATAGACGTCATCGTGAGCCGAAAGCACCACGTTTCCATCGTGACCTGGATTTGCGGAGCCAATATATTGGCCGACTCCCTTCTTGAGCTGTTCCCACCCATCTCCCTGGACAATGGGTGCATCCACATTGATCGAAGGGATCTGAATGCGGACACCCTGATCTGCCGCAGGGGTTGGGATGGGAATATTCGCCAAGGACTGCACCATGGGCAGAAGATGAGCGGGGATCTCCGCTTCGTTGGGTCGCGTGTTGCCCTGCGCATCCGGCGGGGTGTGACCTGAAGGCAATACCACAGCCATTACCAAAGGCGTCGGTGTGACGGTTTCTGGATTGAGAGCGGCAACAACTTCATTGTTAAGAGTGCGAAGCAAACCAAATCCATTGAACAGGACAACGACCAAACCGATCACCGCAAGAACTTCCACAACGAGCAGGATGCGGTCCATGATCCTGCGGCGCAGACTGGCGGGAACCGGCAGGGGCGTTGACTCTGTCCCTTCCGCTGTATCAATTACAGGCGCGGAAGGAGGCGCATCGCTGTCAGGCATCTCCGGCGTAACCGATACGACGCGTCCCGTGCGGCGATAATGTTCCAATCTTTCCTTGCGCGCGCCGCGCCGCTTCTCCACCAACAAACGGCGGAGTTCTTCAACGGAAAGGTCTTCGGGCGCTTTTCTGCGAACCATGGCGAAGGGATTATACAGGGGATTGTCAATTTTTGGGACACTCGTTATAATGTCAGTCCTTCGGGCGGGTAGCTCAGTTGGTTAGAGCACTGCGTTGACATCGCAGAGGTCGTAGGTTCGAGCCCTATTCCGCCCACAAAAAAGAAGCCTTGTACAAGGCTTCTTTTTTTAATGATATTTGTCACGCTTTATCTGTTATGGAATCCAGTACCAAAAATCACTTACATAGAGTATAAAGGTAAAGTAAGTCCAAATTCAATCAAAATTTATAGGAGTAAATTATGTTTATTGACTACCTGACCCTGATTATGATCAATATGGTCGCTGGAACTTCCCTGTTGGCCCACTATCTCTGGAAAGGAATGGATGAGAAGGATCAGCGCCCGTATGCTGCAGCCTTCTTCGGCGTAGGCCTGCTCTCCATCATCACCGGACTTCACTTATCCTTCAACTGGCCTCTCCCGGGCAGTTACAACGTCGGATATGGGGACACGAGCACACTTTTCGGAATCGTGTTCCTGGCTACATCCATTGCTTTGTGGCAAGGCTGGGATCTCGGCCCAGTTGCGATCTACGCATTTTTTGCCGGCGTAGATGCAGTGATCGTGGGCTTCCGCATCTTTTCGCTGCAGTTGACAAAGGAACCATTACTATCTGCCATTGGATTTGTTTTGGCTGGGCTGGGAGGTTTGGGGGCTGCTCCATTCTTCATGTGGTTCAGGAATAATAAAACTGTCCGCATGTTGGGCGTCTTATTATTGGTTGTCACCGCATTGTTATGGGCAGTCACTTTCTATGGCTCACTCTGGGGTCACCTGGAATCTTTTAGCAAGTGGGTGCCTGACACCATGATGATGCGCATGACCCAATAACAGGGATCAATTCGAACGAATCGGGAGAAGAAAATCTTCTCCCGATTTTGATTCCTTGACATTGGAATAAAGCGGCATATAATTACCTTTCAAATACGCTTCGACCGGGACGAGTAAGTGGTTTCCGTTTCTGACAGAGAGTTCAAGTTGATGGTTGAGAACTTGGACCAGAAATATCCGCCGAAAACCACCCGCGAGCATGAGACAGAAAGCTGATGGCAATATGCCGTCGGCGAGTAAGTTGAACGGGTGGCTCCGTTAGAGGCTTAAGAGATACTCCTCAGGTTTCGATGTGTGCTTCGCACTACGCAACCATCGGAGTAAATCGGGTGGAACCGCGTGAATTGAATTCTCGCCCCGAATTTTCGGGCGATTTTTTGTTTAATTTGTGGGAGTCGAAAGCCTCCCGACTTTCGACATTCAACGTCAGCAGACATTGGAGTCCACAACAAAGGAGTAAGCATGGCGCTACAAACAGAACGTTATGAAGATACATATTTATACAAGATCCGCCACTCGGCGGCGCATGTTATGGCGCAGGCCGTGCTGGAGATGTTCCCCGATGGGAAGCCTACGATTGGGCCTCCAGTTGAAAATGGTTTTTATTATGATTTCGACTTGCCGCGCAATCTCACGCTCGAAGATCTGGAACAGATCGAAAAACGTATGAGACAAATTGTACAAGGCAAGCATGAGTTCAAGAAAACGGTTATCTCAGCAGAAGAGGCGAAAAATATCTTTGCCGACCAGCCTTACAAATTGGAGTTGATCGAAGGCCTCGAAAAAGGCGGCTTGGATGAATACGGCAATCCGCTGGATGAGAAACCTGAGATTTCCATCTATCAGCAGGATACGTTCACGGATTTGTGCCGCGGTCCCCACGTACAAAGCACAAAGGAAATCAAACAGGATGCGTTCAAGTTGATGTCGATTGCCGGCGCATATTGGCGCGGCGATGAAAAGAACAAGATGCTCCAGCGCATCTATGGCACGGCCTGGGAAAGCAAAGATCAATTAAAGGCTTACCTGCATCAATTGGAGGAAGCCAAGAAGCGCGACCATCGCAAGCTGGGCAGGGAATTGGAAATCTTCATCTTCGATGATGAGGTGGGTCCCGGTTTGCCACTGTGGCTGCCCAACGGCGGCGTGATGATCGAAGAGTTGGAAAAATTAGCCAAGGAGATGGAAGAAAAAGCCGGCTATGTGCGCGTCAAGACACCGCATCTGACGAAAGAGGATCTGTTCATTCGCTCTGGCCATCTGCCTTATTACGCCGAGAGCATGTATCCACCCATGGAATTGGAAGGCGTGAAGTATTACGTCAAGCCGATGAACTGCCCGATGCATCACAAGATCTTTGGTTCAAAGGGACGTTCCTATCGCGACCTGCCCATTCGTCTCGCAGAATACGGAACCTGCTATCGTTATGAGAAATCCGGCGAACTCTTTGGCTTGATGCGCGTGCGCTCGATGCAGATGAATGATGCCCACATCTACTGCGGTGAAGATCAATTCGAGCAGGAGTTTATGGGCGTCATTGCCTTGTATCACAAGTACTTTGAGTTGTTCGGCATTGACAAGTACGTAATGCGTTTGTCCTTACACGGTAAGGCAGGGCTTGGTAAAAAGTATGTCGACAACGAACGTCTATGGCTCAAGACGGAAGATATGGTGCGCCGTGCAATGACGAATGGCGAAGTCCCGTTTATAGAGGTCATGGATGAAGCCGCATTCTACGGTCCCAAGATCGATGTGCAAATCTGGTCTGCCATCGGACGTGAGTTCTCGCTTGCCACAAATCAAGTGGACTTTGCAGTGCCCGAACGCTTTGGCCTGAAGTTCACGAACAGGGAAGGCGCGGATGAAATCCCACTTTGCATCCACCGCGCGCCTCTGTCCACACATGAACGCATGGTTGGCTTTTTACTCGAGCATTACGCGGGCAACTTCCCTGTCTGGCTGTCGCCCGAACAGGTGCGCGTCATCTCGATCACGGATGCTCAAAACGAATATGCGGAAGAGATCGCGAAGCAACTACGCGAAAACGGAGTCCGCGCGCATGCAGATTTATCGTCGCAGCGGATGAATGCCAAGATCCGCCAGGCACAGTTGATGAAAGTGCCATATATGATCGTGGTGGGTGACAACGAGATGCAGGCTGAGCAGGTGTCCCTGCGCGTGCGGGACGGAAGCCAGCAGAATAATATTTCCCTAGGCGAGTTTATTGCGAGAGCAAAGGATAGGATTTCAAGACGTGCAAGCGAGTTATAGAAAATTGAATGCTGACGATGGATCATAAAAAAGATGGAGAGTCGAACGACTCCCCATCTTTTGCTTTCAATCTACGGCTTTACGGACTCCAACCCTCGACCATGCCGTTGATATGATTCAAGCGAGCGACCTGGCAGGTAAATGGATTTACCAATATAGGAATTTGAGTCCCTTCTGTATTCTGTGTGTTCAGAATCAGCCATTGTCCATTGGGTCCCCAGACCGAGGTAAAAGCCGTTGGAACTTGCGGCTCCGCAACCAGCTTGCGATCCGAGCCATCCAGCCGTGAGACGAAGATGCCCCAATTGGTTGCGCCAAATATCCTGTCGGCGAAAACGATCCATTGTCCATCCGCTGAAATCGCGCCGTAGCCTGCCTTATTTTGAATCGTGAACCGTTTTCCCGTCTCGCCGCTTTGCAGGTTGTAAGTCATGAAAGTAAACCCATCTCCGCCCATGACAGCGTAAACGATAGTCTGGTTATCAGGCAGCCATCCTGCCGGAGAAATCACCTGCGCCGAGCCGGTGTCAATTTTTTGCAATCCCGAACCATCCGCATTGACCACATAAAGGCTGAAAGTTGTTGTGTACATCATGCGCGTGCTGTCCGGCGACCAAATGATGCGGTAGCCATCCGTTCCAAGCGCAGGATTTCCTCCGGTTGAAAGATTGAAAACATGGATGCCATCCCCGATGCTGTAAGCCAGCCGCATCCCATCCGTGGAGAGTGACGGCCACGTGCCGGTATCAATCTTTCGCGGACTTGTGCCGTCGAGATTGCTGACATATATCCCCGGCCACGGGCCGCCCTCATTGACGGTCGTGAGGATTTTTCCTCCCAAACCAGGCGGAAGCGGATCATTCCGCCCTGACAGTTGATTCCACTTATCGAGCGTGAGACACGCCCCAGCCTCGGGCGTCGGCATCGGCTCGGAAGTCAATGACGGATTCCAAGCCACCTGCCACGGCCCGTTGACAACATAAGGCACGGACACACTGATGGAATAATGATGCAGTCCAGTGGGAATATTCTTGTATCCTACCGAACCATAAAAAACTGTTGGATCTACGGGTCCGCCTCCACCACCGCCGCCGCCTCCGCCGCTACAAATGATTGGCTCTTGAGGAACGACATCGCTAACAACAACATCTGGAACGTCACCTGAGAATTTGAAATCAACGCCAACTCCCTGACATGAACTGGGAACGGGATCTAAACTGATGGACAGCAAGCGAATGCTATGACCCTCAACCACGAAATCTTGATTGACATCCCGCGTCTGTCCAACTTGCGGATTGGAGCCAAAGTCAACTTCAAAATCAATAGCCGGTGCAATCATGCTTGTCTTGATGGAGGAAACGCTCAATGTCAGCGGTCCTGCAAAAGCCTTGCTATTCGTCCGATACGACCATAGCGCCTTGTGTTCCTGGTTAGACCAATCAAGCCGAACTTCCTCTATGGGGATTTCCTGACCGCTCGCGTCTGTCAATACGGGGATTACCGCCTCCAAGATCACTCCTTTGCCAGTGGGGAACACTGAATCGTTCCAGGATAAATTTCCCGTAAAGACATATCCATCCTCCAACTCGATCACGTTATCCAACTGGTACGTGAACCCATTCAGCGTTGCGATGTTGGAAAGCGCCGGCGCGCTGGTCTCTCCTGCAACAGGCGTAAAAGTTGTACCATCTTCTGATGCTGGAGTAAATTCGATCACTGGCGCGTACGTCATATCTGTCGGCGCAGGCTTGAGTTGGAAAGTGATTTCCCAATTTTCAGCCGCCGCGCCAACAGGCATATTTTGCAGAACGGGAATCATCAGCGTCAATTCATTTACTTGCCTCGACACCGGCGGATAAACTAGCCTCCACACATAATTCGGCCATCCGCCCTCTGTTTTTATATTGTTGAGCAATGGCTCAGGCGTACCGCTGTATCCTGTGGATTCTTCCAGCGTAGTTCCATCGGGCAGGCGCAGTAAATGGGGCGAGCCAAAAGGTCCGCCGCCTTCGCCTTTTGAGTTTGCGGCCTGGATGGTAAGTCCTTCGGTCTTATAAACGATGATCGTACGTTCCGAGTCAACAACAACCTGCTCAATAGTCACGGTAATCCCCTCTTGCACTTGACTGACCGGTTCTGCCAGCACACGCAATGAATTCGTCTGCACGAAACCAATGCCGGGGATATAACCGGTCAAACGTCCAACTGCATAAACCACACCTGTGAGAAGCGAGAGGGCAAGCAGGACAATGAGAGTCACCATCATAGGTCTTGCGCGTAAGGTTTGCATAAATGAACTCCTATTATCGAGCCGCGCTTCGATCCTCGGCCATAAATTTATGTTTTCTGGAATGCCGCGGCGAGCAATGTTCTCAAGCGCGTCTTTCATGCGATCCTCTTTCATTTCTCGCTCCTTCCCGCCAGCAAGCTGCGCAAACGTTCACGCGCCGCATTCAACAGCCATTTGATCGTGCCCGGCGCTGCCCCTGATTCAACTGCCATTTCCTTTTCGCTCATCTCGAGAAAATAGCGCTGAACGATTACCGCTCTCTGGCGCGGCGATAATTCCTGCATGGCATCCCAAATTTGACCCTGAACTTCAGACGCCTCCACCTGAGACTCAACCGACTGGACGCGTTCAAACAATTGCGAAATTACTTCATCCGCATCATCCCCCACCTCAACTTGCCGCGCCGACTTTTGCATCATCTTCACTGAAGCATTGACCACGCTTCGCATGAACCACGGCTCAAATGCACGCGCTGCATCGAATCCACGAATGGAACGATACGCCTGAAGGAAAGCATCCTGCGCGACATCCTCAGCCAAGCCAATATCCCGCGTGATCAGATAGGCTGTGCGCACAGCCTTTACCTGATAGCGCATCACGAGGAACTCCAGTCCGCCGATATCGTTATCTTTGAGTCGCTGAATGGCTTGTTGTTCGTCCACATCGTCCTCGTAGAGGGTTGTCTATAATCTATATCCGATCATACCTGAAAAGGTTGGGTATAAATTTAAATGAAAAGTGGAATTGGCTTCCCATATTCCACTTTTCCAAACCACAATCGTTCAACAAAATACTTACTTATGCAATTGTCTCAACACTAACAGGGATGTGCCTTGAACTATTAATGCGGTTAAGGTAGCTGCCCCAAAAGCAACCGCCAAACCAGTCTGCTCAATCAACAGGCTCAGCGCAATAAAGAATCCTGTAAAAGCAAACATTCCATAAAGCAGGCCCCTCAAGACATGGGCCGCCGCGGCTGGGCCTTGATCGCGATGGGCAAAGATCGCCAAAATGGTGACATAAAGCGGAATCGTAGTGAGCAGTCCCGTCAGGCGTGAGCCGATGAACGGTGCAATCCCTGTCAATAGAAGGATAAAACTTGTACCGATCAGTACGCGGACGGGAATATCCCACCGGCTTGATTTAGTTTCGCCATTGATTGTGACTGTATCCCTGGGCATGAGAAGTAAGCCAACCACAATTGCCAGGGAAACCATCATAATAATCGGCAGAAGCGGCAAGGTATTACTTTGCAAAAAAGCGGTGCTGGCAATAAAAACAAGCAGGCTTCCAGAAATCGCGACTGGCCAGCGAAAGCGCGTGGCAAGCCATGAATAGGTTAAGGCATAGGCTACGAGTGAAAGACCACCGCTTAACACGCCCAAGGCGGCATTTGCGGCAAAGGAAGCATTGTGACTAAGCGCCACGAAGAAGATCACCGGCCCGGATGTCAACGGCATACCCACAATCCAACCGCTGACGCTGGGTCCCCAACGACGCCCGGCCAGGCTGGCAGTGCCAATAATAATCGGGGCCATAATTAGTTTAAGTGCGAGAATGTTCACAGTAAGTTACATATCCATTTCGGGTATTTACTCTATATAAGAATATCGATTTGAAAAAACAATCCCGCCCACACGGCGAGACATGGAAGTTTGGACGAGCCAATTTTTATCAGTATAAAAAATCTTTTCTGGATGTGATTTTACACCTCACAAGGATGATTTAACTGACTTCCGTAATGATCGTCCGCCTGGCGCCTGCAGAGATTAATGCCTTCGCCACGGATTCCGCCTTCGCCTGCTCAACCGAAGCGATCATATTGCCCCCGCGCCCGCCTCCGCTCAGTTTTGCCCCGAGTGCGCCAGCCTCCCGTGCGGCGATAACAAGTTTGTCCAACTCGGGAGAGGACACTGTCAGTTCCTGCAAAAGGGTATGATTTTGATCCATGAGTTCACCGAGCAACTCAGGTTTTCCACTTTCGATGGAATGCCGTGCGCTCAAAGAGATCTGCGCAATTTCATCGAAGATATTTTCAAAATGATGGGCGTCCTCCAACCACAGGCGGCGTACCTCACCAACGGATTCTTTTGTCAATGCCGGGATACCCGTATCGCCAATGACGATGGTAAAAGGTCTGCCTGTTTCGAAGGTCTCAATCGGCTGGCCTTTGATGAAGTAGACCGGCATGTTATAGGCAATAACGGTGTTGTCAATGCCTGAGGGCCTGCCGTGATGGAGTTTTTCGATTTCATAGGCAAGTTCGTTGACTTGTTCATTCGTCAATGGGTGGTCCATGTGGAGTCCGAGTGCGCGGATCAATGCAACGGAGACCGCCGCGCCGGAACCAAGTCCGGAGGCGACGGGAATGGTGGAGGTGATGTTTATTTCGACCCCCCTCTGCCCCCCCATTTTCTCTTCAAGAAAGTGGGGGGAAGAAAAGGGGGGCGTAAATAGTTTGAGAATAACAGAAGCAATTGGATGGTCGGAGGGAAGCGAGCTCAGTTCGGCGTGCAGATCAATGACAGGCGCGTGAATCCAAATCCCCCGGCAGGGCGAGTCCAAAATTTCAACATCCGCATGGACCTGTGTAACGGGGACAGCCAGCGCGGGGCGGTTATATACCACCGCATGTTCGCCAAAGAGGATGATCTTGCCGGGCACAGATATTTTCACGAGAGATAAAAGATCGCCAGGACGACTGCCCCCCAAAGGATCATTGCAATTCGAAACGGAGGATCAGACAATAGTATTTCCTCGGGCTCGCCGCCGGCGTCTTCGACCTGAATGAGATACAAATAGCGGAAGATGGTGTAGACCACAAATGGAATGGTGAGCATCATGCTGTGGTTATCAGGCACGTTGGGCGCGGAGAATGTATAAAGTGAATAAGCCACAATGGTCGTGCCTGAAACGATCATGATGTATTGATCGAGAAGGGGCAGTGTGTAACCATCCAAAACTTTGCGATGCGAGCCCGCATCCTGCGCCAGCAGTGCAATCTCGGCGCGCCGCTTGCCAAAACCGAGGAAGAGCGAGAGCAGGGTCATCACTACGTACAGCCAGGGGGAGAACCTTTCCACATGGATAAGCGTTACGCCCGCATGAACGCGCAGGACGAAGCCCGCCGCGATGACGAGTACATCCACAATGGGAAT
>CAZEGE010000010.1:0-12066 GCA_964511765.1 uncultured Anaerolinea sp. | reverse complement strand
GCGAGCGTCCACAGGAACGAATCGACATTGAGCAGTTGTTTGTCGAAGACGAGCGCGGCGAAAATGAAAACGTTCTTCGTCCATTGGCGCGGGCGCATGGTTTTTAGCAGGGCAGTTAACATGCGTCTATTTTACCTGATACAATATTTTCATGCCGAAAATTCGTCTGGATGTTTTGCTCGTGGAACGCGGACTGGCTGACTCACGCGCCAAGGCGCAAGCCTTGATCATGGCGGGACAAGTGCGAGTCAACGATCAGGTCGTCCTCAAACCTGCCACTGCAACAGACACAAAATCCACGCTGACGGTTGACTCCGGCCCGCGCTTCGTCTCGCGCGGCGGAGAAAAACTGGAGGGCGCGCTGAATGCATTCGCAATGGATGTGAAAGGTTTTGTCTGCGCGGATGTCGGCTCATCCACAGGCGGGTTTACGGATTGCATGCTGCAACACGGCGCGGCGAAAGTCTATGCCATCGACGTGGGCAAGGGCATTCTGCATTGGAAACTGCGAAACGACAGGCGTGTAGTCGTCATGGAGGGAACCAACGCACGTTTTGTCGAGTCGCTGCCTGAGCCTATTTCCATGGTCACAGTGGACGCCTCATTTATCTCCCTAAAAGTATTGCTTCCAACCATAAAAAAATGGGTCTCGGAAAACACCCTGTTGATCTGTTTGATCAAACCCCAATTCGAAGCGGGTAAAAAGGATGTCTCGCGCGGCGATGGCGTCATCCGTAATCCCGAGATCCATAGGCAGGTTTTGTTGGATGTATTGAATTATGCAAAAAGCGAAGGCTTTGGTTTGCGAGGATTGGTCAGATCGTCATTGCTGGGGCCGAAGGGCAACACAGAGTTTTTGCTTTGGATGGATTTGAAGCCAAACGATAGTTCTGTTGAAGAAATGGTAAATCACTTGATGGGAGAGGAGATTGCTTCGCCCCTCGATTTCGATACGGCGGACAAGCGCCGCCTACTCAATCATCGGGGCTCGCAATGACGACAAATATGAACTGTCCCAAATGCAATTCTAACCTGGTGAAGAAATATTACAAGGGCATGATCGAAGTGGATGCCTGCCCCAGTTGCCGCGGGATGTGGCTGGACTCTCATGAATTGGATCAACTGGAAGATACGGCCTTCGACGATGATATCCGCAAAGGTTCCCTGGTGCATTTCCAATCCGAAACTCACTATCCCTGCCCGCACTGCGGGAACGGGCTGGATGAATTTCGATATCGTCTCTATGACCTGAAACTGGATTACTGCGCTGAGAACCATCATGGCTTCTGGCTGGATGCCGGCGAGGATGAACGTGTCATGGAAATTATGAGCCGCCGTTCCAATGAAATCCAAAGAAAACTCAATGCAGAAGCGGAATGGAAACAGACTTTAAAGGAGATGCATTCCTTTCTTAGAAAGAAAAAATAAACGCCATTTTGCTCCTTTACATGCCCCTAAAACTTCGTCATCGCGAGAAGCTAATGCTTTTTTGGCAACGTGGCGATCTCCGATTTGGGTTAAAAAATCACCTAAAAGAGGGGATTGCTTCGGGAAAAGCACCCTCGCAATGACATAATTACTCATCTTACTTTGGCTGATAGGGGAAGGTACGCCTTTTTGATTGTTCCAGAATTTCATCGATCGTCATATCCGCGTTTTTTTCTTCCGCCGGGTGATAGTGGACATGCACCCGGCCGATGTTTGGAATTGAATTGATCAATGTCTCTTCCACGCGGCTGGCGATCATATCCCCTTCACGGACTGTCAAAGCGCCGTATATACCTATCGTCAAATTGATCACGATATGAGGTCCGAAACGATGAGCCTGGATTTCCTCCAATTGTTTCACGCCCGCCACATCCTTCAACAATTTCGCAATTCGTTCCGCCAGATCGCGGTTTGGGATGACGCCCATAAGGTCGGAAGAAGATTCGCGCAGGACGAAAATGCCTGTGCGCAAAATCAGCAAAGCGACCAAGGCGCCTGCCAGCGGATCCACCCAGGGTAATCCACGTTGACCGAGAAAGATGCCAATCGAGGCCGCGGAGGCGGAGAACAGGTCGTTGCGATGGTCGTAGGCCAGGGCATCCACAACAGGGTTCTGGGTTTCACGTCCCAGGTTGCGGATGTACCAGGTGAGGAAAATTTTAATCGCAACGGTGGCAAGCGCAACCCAAAGCGCGAACGGATGCGATCCTTGAGAGCCGGCCACTCCGTCAATAAAATCCCAAACCTTATCCAATGCATCCAAAAATACAGCAAGTCCGGTGGTGACAATGAACGAACCAATAACCAATGAGGCAATGCTTTCAAACTGCCGATGCCCATACGGATGTTCATGGTCGGCAGGTTTATTTGCCATGTGCATAAAAACACTGGCGGCAATGTAATAGGCCACATCCGAGATTGAATTAATGCCTTCCGCCAGCAGGGCCGGACTGTGGCCCAAAATACCAAATGTCGTTTTGACAAAGGATAAAACGATATTAATTCCCAGCCCGAGGTTGATGGCCAGCAGACTTTTACGGTTTCGTTCGCGCGTCATGGGTTGAATTGTATTATTTATTTGTCTTTGCACAACTGACATACATCCTAATAATCTCCCGCGACTTGCGTGAGATTATTAACAACTACTTTCCTTTTCTTCGCAGGAAGAACTTGGTGATCTCTTCTGCCGCCGCAGGCATGAGCGCCAGCCCAAGTACCCATCCCCATTCACGAACACTTAGGAAATGAGTGTTGAAAATGGGTTGCAGGAATGGCACGGCACATACCAGCAACAGCAATGAGATGGAAAGTCCGACTGCGTACTGCATGTATTTATTCGAGAAGATCCCGATCTGGAAGATGGATGCACGTTCTGAGCGGACTGTATATGCACGAAATAATTCGGCAAGCGACAACGTGACGAATGCCATCGTCTCTGCAGCCTGGACATCCACACCGCGCCAGTCATGAGCGAGGACATAAGACAACACGTTCGTACCAGACGGGATGACTGCTCCCGCTTCGAGATGCCAGACCAGGCCCATGATGAATGCGGCCAGCACCGCACCCGTTTGAGCAAAGGTCTGCACGACGATGCCTGTGCCCATCGAGCGGTTGACGATGGGTTCATTCTTTGCGCGCGGTTTCTGGTCCATGATATCGGGGTCGCCCTTTTCCATGGCAAGCGCCAAAGCGGGTGCGCCGTCTGTGATGAGGTTGAGCCATAACAACTGGATTGCGGTAAGCGGCGCGGGCAAACCGGCCAGTGTCGCAAGGAAGATAATCATGATTTCAGCCACATTGGATGAAAGCAGGAAGAACACAAACTTGCGGATATTGCCATAAATGATGCGCCCCTGTTCCACTGCCGCGACGATGCTCGCATAGTTATCGTCCGTCAAAACCATGTCGGCTGTCTCTTTGGCGACATCCGTACCGGTAATCCCCATCGACACACCGATGTCTGCACGTTTGATGGCCGGCGCATCATTCACACCATCGCCTGTCATCGCCACAATTTCGTCCTTGGCCTGCAGCGCATCCACGATACGCAGCTTGTGTTCGGGGGAGACGCGGGCAAATACATCCGTATCTTCAATGATGTTCTTAAGTTCAACGTCACTGAGCTCGTCAAGTTGTGCACCGGTTAACACTTTCTTGCCGGGCCGCAGAAGACCGATTGACTCGGCAACAGCCCTGGCTGTGTTGGGATAATCCCCCGTGATCATTACCGTGCGGATGCCCGCGTGGCGCGCCTTTTCAAGCGCAGGTTTTACCTCGGCGCGCGGCGGGTCGATCATGCCCATCAAACCGACGAAGACCAGATCCTTCTCCAATTCATCGGTTCTGATCTGTTCGGGGTCGTCAGGGACATCCTCCTCAACACGATAGGCAAAACCCAGCACGCGCAAGGCGTCTGTGGTCATTGTGTCATTTGCAGCCAGGATGCGTTCCCTGATTTCCTTTGTCAATTCGCGGGGTTGATCGTCCATGCCCTGATATTTTGTACAAAAATCAAGCACAACATCGGGCGCGCCTTTGACGGCAATCACATCCCAATCCTTTTGCTTTTCATCATAAAACGGGGAGAGATCGTTTGGCTTCGGGGAAACCACGTCATGGATGGTGATCATGCGTTTGCGTTCCGAGTCGAACGGCACTTCGTTTTCACGTGGATACGCGTCATCGATTTCGAGGTGAACGGCTCCAGCCTTGGCGGCGGCCACCAACAACGCACCCTCAGTCGGATCGCCAACGACGCGGTAGGTCCGCTGTGATTCCTTTTCGCCCGTTGCTTCGATCGTGGCGTCGTTATTAATTAATCCAAGCCAAAGCGTGGTGAGGATCGCGGGATATTGGGCCATATCCACTTTCACGCCGTCGATTTGAAATTCTCCCTGGGGGGTGTAACCTGTACCGGTAAAACTAATAAATTGACCGTCCGCCCACACACGGGTCACAGTCATTTCGTTTTGTGTCAGCGTGCCGGTTTTATCCGAACAAATCGTCGTGGCCGAACCAAGCGTCTCAACCGAGGACAATTTGCGGATGAGCGCGTGGCGCTGGATCATCTCATGCATGCCGAGCGCGAGTGAAATCGTCACAACCGCAGGCAGACCTTCCGGCACCGCTGCAATCGCAAGGCTGATGGCAATGATAAATACCTCAGTGATCTGCCCTCCGAATTCCTTGAAATAAGCAAGTGGACCTGTGAACAATTCACTGATATCGGTTTGGTTAATAAGCGCCACAATAAAAACAACCGCCACCAGGACCAGCGAGCCAATGCTTAATGACCTGCCAAGCTGATCGAGCCTTCTTTGTAAAGGAGTTTCTTCCGCTTCCACATTTTGCAGCAGCGTGGCGATCAGGCCGAGCTGCGTCCGCATGCCTGTGTTGGTCACCACGCCATGTCCGCGCCCGTATGAAACGACGGTTCCCATAAAGGCCGTATTTTTCCGGTCGCCAAGCGGGATATCCTTCTCGAGCACAGTCGCGGCATTCTTCTGCACCGGAAGCGACTCGCCTGTCAGAGACGCTTCTTCAACGCGCAGGTTTACCGCTTCGAGCAAACGCAAATCAGCAGGAATAAAATTTCCCGTCTCGAGAAAAACAATGTCACCAGGAACAAGCTTGTAGGACGGTATGGAACGGCGCACCCCGTCACGGATCACTTGCGCATCCGGCGCGGCGAGTTTTTTCAACGCGGCCAGGGCCTGCTCTGCGCGCTGCTCCTGCACGATACCAAGTACTGCATTTAAAACCACAATGGCCATGATCGCGACGGATTCGACATAATCACCGAGCAAGGCGGAAATGACGGAAGCAACGATCAAAAGGATAACCACAAAGTTATTCAATTGACCCCACAACATGGCAAGAAAACCCTGCCGCGGCGCTTCATGCAACTGGTTTGGCCCGTAATGCGTCAGGCGTTTTTCCGCCTCCGCTGTGCTCAAACCTCCTTCATGCACTTGCAGATCGCGCAATACTTCTCTATTATTCAGCGCGTGCCATGCGGTTCCGTGTTCCTGCGTTTGTCTCTCGTTTTCGAGCATTAAGATTCTCCAGGTCTGAAAAAAAGACCACCACGAATACAACCTCGTGATGGTCTTGCCAACGCTATTCAGCGTATGAATTGCCGATGGCTTTTTAACCAATGATATGACGACAATCCATTGGCGCCAACAGCGCCACGGCTACTCCCCAGCATGCTTGAGTCTATCCACATGTAAAAGGATTGTCAAGCAGACACAACAAAACCATTTGGACGGGAGTACAATTCACGCCATGTCCAAATTCAAATCACCAATCGCCTATTTCTTCATCACAGTTGTCGTAATCGCACTGTGGACTCTCCTCGGCCCTGAAGAACAATCTCTGGGATCGAACGTCCGCCTCGTGTACCTGCATGGAGCCTGGGTGCTGACAGCGGAGGCCGCGTTCATTGCCGCGGCTCTTGCTGGACTTTTCGGCATGCTCCTGCGCAAGGACATTTTCCATGCCTGGTCAGCCGCGCTTGGACGCACAGGCATTGTCTTCTGGGTCATATACCTGCCAATCTCCCTGCTCGCCATGCAAGCCAATTGGAACGGACTTTTCCTCGCCGAACCGCGCTTCCGCCTTGCCATGACATTTGCCATAAGCGGCCTTTTACTTCAAGCCGGCTTGTGGGTACTTAATACAAAGTGGCTCACCTCGCTGGCCAACCTGCTCTTCATCATGATCCTGCGCGTGATATTTTCAACTGCCGGGAACATCATGCACCCGCCGCCATCTCCCATATTCAATTCAGGATTATGGAATGTCATCCTCTTTTTCCTCACCCTGAATTTCCTGACATGCATTGCAGGTTATTTCCTGACAAGATTCTTCATTAAACTTCAAACAGATCGAGCGTAGCCCGCCTTGCGAATCCGCTTTCAACTTATCATCTTCATGTTTTTGCGCACCATCCTGAATACTGCCCACAGGATGGTGTATCCATTTCTACCGGTCTTTGCGCGCGGCCTGGGCGTGGATCTTTCCAGCATGTCCCTGCTGATGACGGCGCGTTCCCTGCTTGGCACATCCAGTCCGCTCTTTGCGCCCATGGCCGATCGGCGCGGTAGAAAATTCGGCATGTTGGTTGGCGTTGTCGTCTTCACCCTGGGCGCTGGCCTGGTGGCGATCCACCCATCTTTCTGGACTCTTGCCATCGCCCTGATGCTGGCCATGGTCGGTAAATACATGTTTGACCCCGCCATGCAAGCCTACTTTGGAGACCGAATTCCATATCACCAGCGCGGCACAGCCCTGGCGGTCACCGAAGTGGCCTGGTCCATGTCATTTATTGTTGGCGTGCCTGTGGTGGGGTTTTTGATTGACAGGTTCGGCTGGTCCGCGCCCTTCCCTTTCTTCACAATACTTGGGCTTGCCATATTTTTCGTGGTCTGGCGCATCGTGCCTCGCGAAGATTCCCATCACGAGTTGACTTCCAATTCGCGTGCTGGCTATCGCGCCGTGTTCACCTCCGTGCCTGCAATGGCAGGGATTTCCATTGCCATGTGGGCAAGCGCAGGCAATGAACTGGTCAACATTATCTTTGGCGTCTGGTTGGAAGACTCATTCGGGTTGAAGATCATTGCGCTGGCCGGCGCATCCGCAGTGATCGGCATCTCTGAATTAAGCGGGGAGGGATTGGTCGCTTTAACAACGGACAGGCTTGGAAAACCGCTCGCGCTGACCATTGGACTGATCGGTAATGCGATTGCTTCGATCCTGCTCCCGCTCATTGGACATACGCAAATCGGGGCACTGGTTGGCTTGTTCCTGTTTTACATCACCTTTGAGTATGTCATGGTCAGTCATATTCCCTTGATGACGGAACTTGTCCCTTCAGCGCGGGCCACGATGCTTTCCATGAATGTCACAGGCCATTCACTGGGACGCGCGCTGGGAGCATTTTTGGCGGCATTCATCTATCAGCAATTTGGTTTTCTATTCGTGGCGCTGACCGCCGTGGTCTTTAATGTGGCGGGACTTTTAGCCTTGCGAAGAATGCAAAAAGGATAACCTCGCATTTTTTCGAGGTCGTTGCTTTATTCACGATCCGAATTGGGTGCGTCAAGTTTTAGTGCCTGTATTTGAAGACTGTCACCTGTTTCCAGGCGGCGGGAGCGTATCCGTGGATACGGGAAATCTGTATATTGGGATTTAATATAGAAAACCCTGTCTTTAGGACAGGGTCTTCTATATAAGTTAATTAGTGATTGATATTAGATACCGCTCAGGCTGTCGTTGATGGTGCTGAAGACGTTACCAATGATCGGTCCGAGGATCATCAAGGCCGCAATAACTACAATGGCAACTAAAACAAGAATCAGCGCATATTCAACAAGACCCTGGCCTTTTTCTTTGGGTGAAAATAACATGGGTAGGTTCTCCTTTCTCTTGGATTTCCCAGGAAGGCCTCCTGAGAGTATCCTTATTGTACATCGACGGTCAGAAAATGCAAGCAAATACACGGCAATTCCCCTAACAATTATGTTAGTATTACAGGAATGAAAGTATAAAGACAATATGTTGTCTGAAATCAAAAAATAACTACTGCGAGACGCTGGAAAGGCTATCGTTGAGAGTACTGAAGACATTGCCGATCATCGGTCCCAGAATCATCAAGACCGCAAAAACCACGATAACCACTAAAACAAGAATCAGAGCATATTCAACAAGACCCTGGCCTTTTTCTTTGGGTGTAAATAACATGGGATAGGTGCTCCTTTCTCCTGGATTTCCCAGGAAAACCTCCTGGAAGTATCCTAATTGTACATCGACTATCAATAAACACAAGTACCAAGAGGATTAAATAATGCTGACTGTTCTTAAAAACAAACCTCTTATTAAATATTTTTTGAAAAAGGATGCAAAATAAACATATTTCCTACCATGTCTTTTCTGTGGTTAAATTACTTCTCCAGGTCATCCTAAAGAATTGGCGATAACATGCTCATACATTCTGCTTCCCAGCTTCTTACCCTTGCAGGCGGACCCCAGCGCGGAAAAGCGCTTGGCAGGCTTGGTATGATCGAGAACGGCGCAATTGTTGTCCGCGATGAAAAAATTGTGGCGGTCGGCAGGACGGATGAACTCAGGAATGCCTACCCGGACGAACCAACCCTGGATGCTGGCCGCTGCGTGCTTATGCCCGGCTTTGTCGACCCGCATACTCATCTCATTTGGGCCGGTGACCGCGCCAATGAGTTCGAGATGAAAATGTCCGGCACGCCCTATCTTGATATCCTGGCGGCCGGCGGCGGCATACTCTCCACCGTCAAAGCAACGCGGATCGCTTCGATTGAGACGCTCATCGCCCAGACACGTCCGCGCCTGCTGCGCATGTTCGCGCATGGCACAACCACCGCCGAAGCAAAGACGGGCTATGGTCTTCAAACTTCCACCGAGCTGCGTTTGCTCAAAGCCCTGCTCGCGCTTGATGACGAAAGTCCGCTTGAGCTTGCCATCACTTTCCTCGGGGCGCACGCCATTCCTCCCGAATTCAAAGACAATCCGCAAGGCTATACGGATAAGGTAACCCACACCATGCTGCCCATGTTAAAAGAATGGTGGGAGACACACGCTCCGCGGCTGCCCCTGCCCTTTGTGGATGTTTTCTGCGAAACCGGAGCGTTCACCCTCGAACAATCGCGTCAGATCCTGACCAGGGCTGCCTCGCTGGGATTCCCGCTTAAGATCCACGCTGACGAATTTGACAATCTCGGCGGTGCCTCCCTCGCAGCGGAGTTGGGAGCGGCATCCGCCGATCACCTCGTGGTCACCTCCGATGCGGATATAGCCGCGCTTGGCAAATCGGACACGGTTGCTGTAGCCCTTCCCTGCACGCCGTTCGGCCTTGCCGAACATCATTACACGCCCGCAAGGAAATTACTCGAGGCAAACGCCATGCTCGCCCTCGCTACAGACTGCAACCCCGGCACATCCTGGAATGAGTCCATGCAGTTTGCGATTGCGCTGGCCTGCCGTTACATGGGCTTGACGCCCGCACAAGCCATCGCCGCAGCCACGATCAATTCCGCACACGCAATTCGCAGGTCCGAAATGATCGGTTCCCTGGAAGTCGGCAAACAGGCGGATATGCTCATCCTGTCCGTATCGGATTATCGCCAGGTCGGTTACCGCTATGGAACCAACCTGGTAAAACAAGTCATCAAACGCGGACGTGTGTATTCAGTGGATGTCGGTTATTACCAAACTGCCTAGTACGCCCTCGCGGTAAAATTTTTCAAAAACCGGAGAAAGTTAAATGCAAATTGACGTTATCGGTGTGCCCATCGATTTGGGCGCGGATCGCCGCGGTGTGGACATGGGACCCAGCGCGATAAGATATTCGCATCTACAACGAAAACTTGAAGAACTCGGCTATACCGTGCAGGACGAAGGAAATGTGGACGTTCCCATCGCCGAAATGTGCAGGATTACCAACCCAAAATTGAAATATATCGATTGCATCGTCCCCATGTCGAGGCGCGTATCAGGGGCGGTATCCACATCCATGCAGGCGGGAAATTTCCCGCTCGTCATTGGCGGCGATCACAGCCTGTCCATTGGCTCTGTGCGCGGCGCGGCGCGCAACCGCAAGATCGGCGTAATCTGGGTCGATGCGCACGCCGACTTCAACACCGCTGAAACCACACCCTCGGGAAATATTCACGGCATGTCGCTTGCCATTCTCTGCGGTCTGGGGGAGAAAAGCCTGGTGCAGTTGTGGGATGAACCCATTCCTGTGATCGATCCGCATAACATCGCCATCATCGGAGCGCGCGATCTTGATATCGGCGAAAAAACCAATCTGCGCGAGGCCGGTGCGATGGTGATGAGCATGGAACAGGTCGACCGCTACGGCATGGTCACCGTTGTTGAAAAGGCAATTGAGCACGTCACCCACGACACCGATGGCATGTATCTTTCTCTCGACCTTGACGCGCTTGACCCGCGAGATGCGCCCGGGGTGGGTACTCCCGTCCCTGCGGGGTTAACCGAACGAGAAGCTCACCTGGCCTGCGAACTCATCGCTGAAAAGGGCGCCTTGATCGGCATGGACGTGGTTGAAGTCAACCCAATTCTCGACCTACAAAATCAGACTGCCAAGCTTGCCGTTGAGTTTGCCCTCACTGCCCTTGGCCGCCGTATTTGGAATGGAAAAATATGATCCCTACTCTCTCAGACCTTGAACGCCTTGCGCGTGAATCTGGCGCGATCCTGCGCGCTGGATATAACCAGGAACATACGGTTCAACACAAAGGGGTCATTGATTTAGTAACCGAGATAGACCACGCCTCTGAATCATTTTTGATCGGCGAGATCCAGTCGCAATTTCCCGGCAGTCACATCCTCGCGGAAGAGAGCGGCGAAACCAGCGGAAGCCATGAAGGCCTCTGGCATATTGATCCGCTGGATGGGACGGTAAATTACGCTCATCACATCCCGGTCTTCTGCGTCTCGATAGCATACGCTTTTAAAGGCGCTGTCATACTTGGCGCAGTCTATGACCCGCTGCGCGACGAAATGTTCACAGCCGAGCGCGGAAAAGGCGCATTCCTGAATGGGGGCAAGATCCAGGCATCCGCGACAACCGAACTGCAACAAAGCCTGCTCGTCACCGGCTTTCCCTATGACACCTGGGATACGGAATTGGATAATTTCAAATATTTCGAACGCCTCGCCAAAAAGACCCAGGGCGTGCGCCGCCTCGGTTCCGCCGCATTGGATGCCTGTTATGTGGGAGCGGGCCGCTTTGACGGATTCTGGGAATTTGCCCTCCGCCCCTGGGATATCGCCGCCGCGGGACTCATCGCCGAGGAAGCCGGCGCCCGCGTCACTGCCGTGGATGGCAAGCCTGAATATATGACCCCGCCGCATTCCATCCTGGCGGCAGCGCCCGGGGTTTATGAAAAAATACTGGAACAATTGAGGTAACAAAAACGGACGGTTTGCACCGTCCGTTTTTTATTTATTGAAGTATATGGAGTTGACAGGATGCATATAACATTTCCATGTGGGGTTCGGCGACCAAGCGCTTATAACGGTTATTCCTATTGGGGCTATGATTTGGAAGTTCTATTCCATTTTCGGACTTTCAACACAGTTGCCGCACGCTGTGTTATTCGGTGGCACGCTCTTAACCTTCAGGCGAGAATTTTAGATATAGTCACGAACTTCGCTAGGGGAATGAATTCTTGATCCAATCTTCAGTTCGACACTCCTGGAAATATCACTTCCCTGAAAGGTTCCAGCCTAGGTTACCTTCGGGTGCAAATTTCAGCCTTTTCAAGTCCCGAGTCATCTACCCAAAGACGTAAGATTTCATCCTTCTAATCCTCATAGAATACGCCATCAAGTTCGATTACCAACGCCGCCTTGTGACAGTAAAAGTCAACGACCCCCACCCGTCCTCCCCCAAATACGACAATGTAAATTTTGAATCTACATTCAGATTTTTTCTTGTCGTATTTGGGGGAGGTGCCGAAGGCGGAGGGGGCTAAAATGGACTCCCAACTTATTCCCGCGTAATTCCTGCCA
>CAZEGE010000009.1:0-48022 GCA_964511765.1 uncultured Anaerolinea sp. | reverse complement strand
CCTTGAGCACGATCGTCCCGGTGGTGACCGTGTACTTGATGGTTTTGCTGCCAATCTTTACCGAGTGCCTGCTCTCGACAAGATTATCCTTGGGGGCAGGCTTTTCTTCTTTCTCCTTCTTTTCTTCGGTTTTTTTTGATTCGTCTGCCATATGAGACTCCTGTCATTTATTTTGATTAATCAAGCTATAGATTTCTTTTTTATTCCAACCACTTTGTTCCGCCAATTCAGCAGAAATTGCCTTTGCGGAATTGCCAGTTTTCAATTCTTTCTTAATAGTTTTCAGTAATTTTTCTTCATCCCACTTTTCGCTCTTCTCTATCGTCCTGCCTTCGATCACCAACGTAAATTCTCCACGCGGTTCCTTTGATTTAAAATATTCAATCGCACCGCTGACTGATCCGCGCCAATATTCTTCGTAGAGTTTGGTCATTTCGCGGGCGACGCAGATGCGGCGCTTACCTAAAACGGAGAAGATGTCTTCAAGGGCAGCTATTATACGGTGAGGGGATTCTAAAAAGATAAGCGTGTAGGTCAGGTTTCCAACCTGACTTATATATTTGCGGCGTTCGTTTGATTTATGCGGGAGGTAACCGAGGTATAAAAAAGAATCTGCGGGCAGACCGGAGACGGTCAAGGCAGCGATGGGAGCCGAGGGGCCGGGAATGGGCAGGACCTCGAAGTTAGAGGCGAGGGCGGCTTTGACGAGTTCGTAACCGGGGTCGTTGATGGCGGGCGTGCCTGCATCGGAGACCAATGCCACGTCGCCTTGTGAAAGTTTTTCGAGAATGAAATCCAGCTTATTTAGTTTATTGTGTTCAAAGTAACTGGTGAGCGGGGTTTGGATGTCGAAATGTTTGAGCAGTATACCGGTATGACGGGTATCTTCCGCGGCGATGAGAATGGACTCGCGCAAGATCCGCACGCCGCGTGGACTGATATCCTCCAAATTGCCAATCGGCGTTGAGACCAGGTAAAGTATTCCCATTGGGTTATTTTATCACCGCGCTTCGGGAAAAGAATGGGCTTGATCGCAGAGATCGCTTGAAATACAAAATCCCCCCTCCCTTTCTTGAAATCTCAAGCAGGAAGAGGGGAAAGATAAAAATCTACGGTTTTTAGTCAGATGGCGCGGATTCGGATTTTCCTGATGTTGCCATTACGAAGCCGATATACATCAGGATCGCGCCCACAAACTCGCTGAGATAAAGCATGTCAGCCAGGCCAGCCTTGAGCAAACTACCGCCCATGGCCGGGGACAATGCCCCCGCCGCAATCAGGATATTACCGAACATGCGGTTCGCCAAGATCTTCTTGCGCCAAAAAAGGAAGGCGGAATAAATAGCGCCGCCCACCAGGGTCAGTGTGCCATAGATGTTAAGCAGGATCGTCAATAGGATGGTGAGTCCGCCGCGGGTCAGGATATCTTTATACTGCTCGGAGGCAGGATGAGTGACGTCATAATTCCCGTGCAGGGTCGGCGCTGACAAAACGAGGAAAAGCGCGAGGGCTGAAACGGCAGCCAGGACCCAGGTCAGGATTTTGGCTGTGCTCCCCTTGCGAATCAGCAGGTGAACTGTTCCCATACCAAGCCAGGCGGCCGTCAACATGGCGCCTGTCAGATACCAGATTTTCAATACAATCACATTGAAGGTCAGGCTGAGAATCACTTCGCTGAGCGTACCCAGTCCATAGAGGAGCAGGCCGACAGCCCAAAGCAAAAGGTGGATTCCGCCGCGTTGACGATAGCGATTGTAAACGGCGACCACAAAGGCAAAGGTGATAATGGTGGAAAGATATGGGATATAGTTCATGAGATCTCCAGTTTAAGATAGATTATGCTGATGCGGTCACACCCAGCAGCGACAGGCCAATGATAATAAGCACAGCCAGCAAAGTTAATAAGAGCACAACCAGAAAAACCGGAACCAGTTTTTCTGTTATGGACGAAGGAATAAAGCGTCTGGAACGGCGAGGCTCGGGCATGAATCTTATTTTTCCCGGGCTTAACGATTGGTATTTCCAAGAGACTCGTAAGTCTGCAGTAAACTGATCAGAATGCCGTCGGTGAAGGTGTGCATCTTGGAATACATCTGCGTCGCCTGTGGAGCCGGCACCTTCGCATCATCATATATTTTGATGACCGATTCGATCAGCGAGTCACGAAAGAACAAAAAGGCCTTGGCAGCGTCCACATAGCTAAGGCTATAGCGTCTCGCCCGCGAGGCATATTCATACCCAATCGCATAAGCCTCCGAGGCCGCTTCTTCATCGTTTGCAGAAACATAATTCATCAAGCCGTGGAACAAAGAACGCGCGCTCAGGCGATATTGCGCGCGGGCATCCTCGTCCAGTTTTTGATACCAGGACTCAGCCTGCAGACTCCCCTCCGAAATTTGCATGCGGACATTTCGGATGATCTCCTGCATCATGTTCTCCGGCGCGATCTCGCGGGACTTTTGACTTGATTCTGCCCAAAGGGAAATTTCACTGCGCTTATAGCGGCGATGCCCGCCCTGCGTCTTATGCACAGGCAGCACGCCTTTATCCGACCAAAGCCTGACAGTGCTGGGATGGACACCCAATATTTCCGCTGCATCACTTAAGGAAAGCCATTCGTCTGTCATATTTACTCGGAAGCCAAGGCTATTTTTTCATTGAAGGATGGTTCGTTCACCTGCTGCTTAAAGGCGGCGACATCAATCCGCGTGAGCAGCAGGGCGGCGGTAAACAGCATCAAAGCTTCGATGCCAAAGACGATCAGGTACCCGCTCAAGGCCTGGCCTGTGATCCGCGTTGCCACATCCGCCACGACACCAGCGAGCAGCAGGCCTGTCAGGCGGGACATGCCATTCGAGAAGCCCCAGGCGCCGATATATAAGCCGACTTTCCCCGCCACGGTCAGGTCAAACATCAAGGACAGGTTGGCAATTGTTGAAATACCCGTGCCAAAGCCAAGCAGCATAATGCCAGCGTAAAAAATGTTCAGGTTGTGCATCAAGCCGCTGAGGAGGATCAACAGGAAGCCGACGAGCGCTCCGATATTGCCGGTTTGGGCAACGGCCTTCTTGGGCACACGTCCCTCCAATAAGCCTGCAACTATAAAAGCAATCAAAGTGAAAACGCCGCTGATGGATACGATGCGGGTGGTGGCTTCAACGGACATCCCAAAGGCTTGTGCGCCGAATGGTTCCAGCAAGACATCCTGCCCGAGGATGGCAGCGAGCAGTAAAAGCAAATAAACGAAGAAGATCTTTGCCACAGGGTTGGCTGTGATGGCAGAGATCATCTGTTTCACAGTATATGATTCAGACGAGGCTGCCCCCTTTTCATCCCCCCATTTTCGCATTTCTTCGTCCACCGTGATGCCAGAATCTGTCTTGGCGGAAATGGGGGTGAAACGCGGCTCAAGTTTGATGAGACCGAGCAGGCCCAAGGCCAGGGCTGAAGCGCCGACGACGTTAAAGGCCTGCGAGAGAGTCTCTGGCGAATAGCTTGTCAGCATGCGGCTTAATCCGATGCCCGTTGCAATTAACCCGATCACCATCATGAAGAACATGGTCGCAATGGTTTTACCGCGTTCCTTTTCCCCGGAAAGCTCGGAGGCGAGTGAAAGATAACATACTGCCGAGAGGTTGAAGCCCATGCCCCACGCGCCGAAGGCCAGCAAACCCGCCAGAATGCCGAGCGCAAAGTTGTCATGGATGAGGTAGGCGATACGGGGGGAGATTGCCAGGCCCACGACACATAGAATGAGACCTGCCAGAATATATGGAGTGCGGCGATAACCAAGGATGGGGTGACGATCTGAAAATGAGCCGATGGCCACTTGGATAGGGGAAAGCAAATATGGAAACACGGCCAGGATCGAGACGAGGGCTTTTGAGATTTCGAGGTCAAAGATCATCACGCGGTTAAGCGTGCTGTTGATCGGGACAAGCGTCATCGCGACTGCGACATGAATAAGACCAAGCTGAAAGCGTTTTAAGAACATGGTTACCTTTGGCAAACCCGATATACCTTACTTTTGTGATTGTTTTCCATACTCTTCCAGGAAACACATTGGTTTTTTCAAGCTATTAAACAACGCAAGGGCGTCTTACACGCCCTCACCTCTGTTAGTGAAATTTTACTTTTAAGGGCGGAAAAATCAATGTAGATTTATGTAGAATTTTACTAGAGTTTTGTGAGCAGGCAGGGGAAAAGCTTTAAACACAGCATTTCTGAGTCCGTCGAAGACAATTGATGATCTAAGTAATTCATGTTCGATTGACGTTTTATAACGTGATATGCTAAACTGAAAGTGCTTTCAATAAAACTATGTCTCCTCAAAAAAAATCCCCCACCATCTATGATGTTGCCAAACTGTCTGGCGTTAGTATTTCGACGATCTCTCGCGTCTTGAATGCGCCAGATAAAGTTAATTCGGCAACACACAAGCGCGTGATGGATGCCATCGATCAACTTGGATTTATTCCGAGAGCCGATGCGCGCGCCCGTGCAATGCAGAACACGGATCGCATCGGTGTATTAACGCCATTTTTCACGGCCCCCTCCTTTGTGCAGCGGCTTAGAGGGATTGCTTCTGTTTTATCAAAGGCAAATTATGAATTGGTGATCTATCCGGTAGATTCAATGGCTCACCTGCAGGGATATATCTCTTCCATTCCATTGATGAAGAATGTTGACGGCTTGATCATCATATCCCTGGCTCTTAGAGATCAGGATGCGCAACGCTTGTTCAATAATGGCATGGAAACTGTCTTGATCGAGTATTCTCACCCACAATTGAACAGCATTCTGATTGACGACTTGCATGGCGGGCGGCTGGTTGCAGAGCATCTCATCAACAAGGGACATAAGACCTTTGCATTTCTCGGTGACATTGAGCCGCCTGAAAAATTTGCAATTCGTCCTGTCATATCGCGCCTGACGGGTTTTAAGCACGCGCTCAACGAAGCGGGTTTATCATTGCCCAAGGCATATATCCGCTCAGCTCCCTATACTGAGAAAGAATCCAGGCGGGCAGCGCATGAATTGCTCAGTTTGCCAAAGCGGCCAACGGCCATATTTGCCGCGTTTGATGTTCAGGCATTGAGTGTAATAAAAGTTGCGCGTCAATTAAATATAAAAATCCCTGACGACCTAGCCATTGTTGGTTTCGACGACATCGATATGGCAGAACATATAGACCTGACAACTGTCCACCAACACCTGGACGAATCAGGTAAGTTGGCTGCCAAGATTCTGCTTTCTCATATTGGCGAACCAATCCGCCAGTTTCAGCATATCAACCTTCCATTGAAATTAATTGAACGCATGACCACATAACCAACGAGTTTCCCTAAAATTTTATATCCCCTCCCCCTTAAAAATCAATATTAACAAGACTTTCGTTTGAGGGTGAAATTCTGGAACCAAGTCACCGAAAACACCAAGTTAAAACTCGTTTTTCGCTGAATTTCAAGGGTTTTGGCTCACAAAGCGAAGGTCCCAATTAATAATTTTGTTGACTTTCATGGGAGATATGCTATACTATTTATGAAAGTGCTTTCATAAATAGTGCTTTTTAAATTCGCCCCATCTTTATCCAAATTATATTCATATATCGAGGAGGTGCGCGACAAAATTAACCAATCCCCCGTTTTTTAATTTCATATAAAGTCGTTTGTATCTTTTCCAAGGAGAGAAGAAATGAAAAAAGTACTCTGGCAAATTTTTGCTTTAATGCTCGTAACTTCCATGATAATCACTGCTTGCGGTGGCACTGCTCCTGCAGCACCTGCTGCCGAAGCTCCTGTTGCTGAAGCGGAGATGAGAAAACTCTATGATGGACAGAATCCTCCTGCCGCGGGGCAAGAACTTACAGATGCCCTGGCTGGCAAATATAAGGGCAAAGTCGTTACCATGGCTGGCCCGTTCACCGATGCGGATGCTGTCAAGTTCGACGATTCCGTCAAGGCGTTTGAAGCTGCCACCGGCATCGATATTCAGTATGAAGGTTCGAAGGAATTTGAAGCTTCCATTACCATCCGTCTTGACGGCGGCGATGCTCCTGATATTGTAGACTTCCCCCAGCCTGGACTTCTAGCCACCGCGGTTAAAAAAGGCCAAGCAATTGACTTGAACACTGTCATTAACCCTGATTGGCTTACCACAAACTACAGTCAGGCTTGGCTTGAGATGGGTACCATGGAAGGACCAAATGGTCCCATCACTGCAGGAATCTGGGCGCGTGCCAACGGCAAATCACTGGTCTTCTATCCAAAGGCCAAATTTGATGCTGCCGGTTACAAAGTACCTCAAACCTGGGATGAATTGATGGCCCTGACTGAACAGATTGCCGCTGATGGTGATACTCCGTGGTGCATCGGTACTGAATCTGGCGCTGCCACTGGCTGGGCAATGACCGACTGGATCGAAGATGTCATGCTTCGCACCACTACTCTCGAAAACTATGACAAGTGGGTGGCCGGCACACTGCCGTTTAGTTCACCAGAAGTCAAGAATGCGTTAAGTTATGTAACCGCTATCTGGTTTAATGACGCATACGTCTATGGCGGCCGCGCTTCCATCTCCACGACCTTCTTTGGCGATGCCCCCACTCCGATGTTCCTTGCAACTCCGAAGTGCTGGCTGCACCGCCAGGGTAACTTCATCACTTCCTTCTTCCCTGCAGCCAAAGTGGCTGGCGTGGACTATGACTTCTTCTATCTGCCTCCGATCGATCCTCAATACGGCAAGCCAGTCTTGGGTGCCGGCGATATTTACGCCATGTTTAATGACCGCCCCGAGGTTCGCGCTGTCATCCAGTACTTCTCCACTGGCGACTCTGTAAGAGGTTGGATCGAAGCCGGCGGTGCTATTTCACCGCACAATGACTCCAGCCTGGATTGGTATCAAGATCCCGTGACCAAGGGAGTTGCTGAGATTATCCTGAATGCAACCTCCTTCCGCTTCGATGCGTCTGACCTGATGCCCGGCGCAGTTGGTGCTGGTACATTCTGGAAGTACATGACTGACTACGTTAGCGGCTCAATTGACGAAGACACTGCTCTTCAGCAGATTGATGCTTCCTGGCCGAAATAGTACTCAGTAAGTTCGTATAAGATCATGTAAAATGAAAAGGGGCAGGAAAACTTCTGTTTTCCTGCCCCTTTCAACCTCGATAGGACTAGATTTGATCCCCTGGAGGTAACGCTATGCAAAAATCACAAGACAAAAAATCTGCTCTTGCAGGCATGTTGAACTGGTTGACTACAACCGTTGGGCGGATACTCATCTCTTTTTTTGTTCCGATAATCACTTTCCTTGTGTTATGGCAGGTTTTTATATTTTTGCGTGACAGCAGCGCTCCTCAAATCGTGATTGTTCTGGTTGCCATTATTTGGGGGGTAGCCGGAGTGGCGTTACTTTATGTGGTAGCCAATTGGTTTGTAGAACAACTTCCTGACCCCTGGCCGCGGCATTTACAGCCTTTTGTATATATCGGTCCCGCAGTTGCTATCATGGGCTGGTATCTGGCTATCCCGGTTTTGCGCACATTGATATTAAGTTTTAAAGATGATATTGGCGTAAAGTGGGTTGGGTTTGATAATTACATTTTTGCATTTACCGATCGCATCATGCTCGAAACATTTCGCAATAATTTATTATGGATGATCGTGGGCACCTCCTTCAGCGTAGGGCTTGGCTTGTTGATCGCGGTTCTGGCTGATCGAAGCCGTTTTGAATCAATTTACAAATCGATCATCTTTATGCCCATGGCTATTTCTTTTGTCGGTGCCGGCGTGATCTGGAAATTTGTCTACACATACAAGGGTGAAGGCGTTGGCATACAGGAGATCGGGCTATTAAATGCCATTGTGCTGGCGCTTGGTGGACAGTCACAGCCCTGGTTAAGCCTGCCACCGTGGAATAATTTTCTTTTGATCATTATTATGGTTTGGCTTCAAACAGGTTTTGCGATGGTGGTCATATCGTCCGCGATCAAAGGCATCCCACTGGAATTATTGGAAGCTGCCCGTATGGACGGCGCCACCGAAATTCAGGCATTCTTCAAAATCACGATACCCTACATCAAAGGCACATTGATCACTGTCATCACCACCATTGTTATATTCAGCCTGAAACTGTTCGATATCGTTCGGGTTATGACTGGCGGCAATAATGGGACCAATGTAATTGCCAATGAGTTTTATCTGCAGCGTTTCACCTATGGAAATACAGGCCGTGCATCCGCTATCGCAATTGTGCTGCTGGTGGCCGTCATCCCGGTCATCATCAACAATCTGCGGGCATTCAACAAGGATCGGAGGGCGTTCTAATGGCTGCCAGTTATAAGAATAAAAAACTACGCTCAAGCCTCGTTGTAAATGGGGTTCTCATCCTGATCTGTTTCGTTTGGTTGCTGCCAACCCTGGGAGTGTTCATTACATCCCTGCGTAATAGTCAGGACATATTCACATCAGGCTGGTGGACAGTATTGCCTCACAAAGAGAATATACAAACGGGAGAGATCATCCTAGATCCTGCTGTGAATGTTGATACTCCAATGCAACTGGAAGGCATAACCGCCTCATTTGAAGAATTACAATTGGGCGTAAATTTGCCTGATGGGCGCATGTTAACCTGGTACGGCAACAAACGCACGCGGACGATCATCGTAACAGAGGAGCAATGGGTCGGCTTTTTTTCCAAACCATTGACGCTCGAAAACTATAAAGATGTCTTAACAGGAAAAGAAATCAGCTTCACAGATGCCGCTGGAAATAAGATTATACGCAAGGGAAACAGCCTGGGAAGCGCATTTCTCAACTCGATTGCAGTGGCGGTCCCCGCCACCATCATCCCCATTTTGATCGCAGCCTTTGCCGCATTTGGATTTTCCTGGTTGAATTTCCCGGGGCGAGGATTGATATTCACCATGGTCGTTGCAATACTCGTTGTGCCTTTGCAAATTTCGCTGGTGCCGATTTTGCAAGACTACACCAAATTAAATTTGAATGGGACCTTCTTGGGGATCTGGATGGCTCACACTGGTTTTGGCCTGCCGTTAGCTACCTATTTGCTATTCAACTACATGAGTACCCTGCCGCGCGACCTGCTTGAAGCCGCCTATATAGACGGGGCTTCAAATTTTACGATTTTTATACGGCTGATTCTGCCGCTCTCCATACCAGCATTGGCCTCCTTTGCCATTTTCCAGTTCTTATGGGTTTGGAATGACTATCTAATCGCCCTGGTCTTTTTGGGAGATAAAAATCGGGTGGTTACCTACGCATTGGCATCCATCGTCGGTGAAAAGGGACAGGACTGGCACCTGCTTACATCCGGCGCCTTCATCAGCATGTTGTTGCCGCTCGCAGTATTCTTCGCCCTGCAACGTTTTTTTGTCCGCGGTATGCTTGCAGGCTCAGTCAAAGGTTAAAGGAGATTTATGGACTGGGCAACCAGTCCATTTTTTGTTTATGGAAAAATTACACTTCCCCAAGGATTTCATCTGGGGTGTTGCAGCTTCAGCCTATCAAATTGAAGGTGCATGGAAGGAAGACGGTCGCGGTGAAAGCATTTGGGATCGATTCGCTCATTCACCTTATCATATCCAAACCGGTGAGAACGCCGACCTTGCATGTGATCATTACCATCGCATGCCGGAGGATGTGGCGCTCATCAAACAATTTGGTTTTCCATATTATCGCTTTTCCATTTCATGGTCGCGCGTGGTTCCCACTGGGGAAGGAAAAGCAAATAAAAAGGGACTCGATTTCTATGACCGCCTCGTGGATGAGTTGCTCAAAACTGGCATCCAACCCAAAATAACCCTGTATCACTGGGACCTGCCTCAAAATTTACAGGACAAAGGCGGATGGCCCAATCGCGACACAGCAGACCGCTTTACCGAATATGCCCGTTTCGTTTTTGACCGTTTAGCGGATCGCGTTAAATTTTGGTCCACTCACAATGAACCCTGGGTGGCTGCATTCCTGGGATATGCCACAGGACTCCATGCGCCCGGAATTTGTGACTACTCCCAGGCCTATCAAGCGGCGCATCATCTGTTGCTTGCGCATGGAAAAACAATTCAAATATTCCGCCAGGGCGGCTATCAAGGAGAGATCGGTCTTATCCTGAACCTAAACGGTCTTACACCTGCCAGTGATAGCCAGGCAGATGTTGATGCAACCCAGCGCGTACATGACGAAACTCATGCGTTGTTCCTCGACCCGGTCTTTAAAGGAGAATATCCGCAAAGGTTGTTTAATTTCATTGGGGCGCACCAGCCCAGGGTTAAAGATGGAGACGTTGAACTCATCCACCAGCCAATGGATTATTTGGGTTTGAACTATTACAATACAGACACTGTTTCATACGATGTATTCTCCGGCTTGAACAAGGCGCGCCTCACGCCTTTCAGCGCCCCAGGTTGGGGACAAACGGAAATGAAGTGGGGCATTCATCCGATGGGTTTGAAAAACGAATTGATCCATATCAAGGAAAATTATGACAACCCAAAATTGTATGTCGCTGAAAATGGCTGCGCCATGCCCGATGTTCCCGATGAAAAAGGATTTGTCGCGGACTGGGACCGCATCCGTTACATCAAATCCCATTTACAGGGGTTGCATGAAGCCATTCAGCAGGGCGTAAATGTAAATGGATACTTCGTGTGGAGCATCTTCGATAACTTTGAATGGGAACGCGGTTATGATCCACGCTTCGGGCTGGTACGCGTGAATTACGAAACCCTGGAACGCATTCCAAAACAAAGCGCCTATTGGTTCAGCGAAATTGCACAGCAAAATTCGATCTCAATCTAAACCATGAAAAATAATCTCTGGTACAAAGATGCCGTTTTCTACGAAGTTTATGTCCGTGCCTTTTACGATAGCAACAGCGATGGGCATGGAGACCTCAAAGGCTTAATTCAAAAACTAGATTATCTGCAGGACCTCGGGATTACCTGTCTCTGGCTGCTGCCCATCTACCCCTCGCCACTCAAGGACGACGGGTATGATATTTCGAATCATTACGGTGTTCACCCAAGTTATGGAACCCTGGATGATTTCAAGGAATTGCTCGACTCGGCCCATGAACGCGGTCTACGCGTCATCATGGATCTCGTCCTGAACCACACCTCAGACCAACATCCCTGGTTTCTGGCGGCGTGCGCCAATCCCAACTCAATTTTCAGAAACTATTATGTGTGGAGCGAATCGAGTCTGAAATATCGCGACGCGCGCATTATTTTCACAGACACAGAAGAATCCAACTGGGCCTGGGATGAATCTTCCAAACAATACTACTGGCATCGCTTCTTCTCTTCACAGCCTGATCTGAATTACGACAACCCCCTCGTTCAGGAAGAAATTCTAAAAGCCATCAGTTTCTGGTTCGATCTGGGCGTGGATGGATTCCGCGCGGATGCAGTTCCCTATCTAATCGAACGGGAGGGTACAAGCAGTGAGAATCTACCCGAAACCCATGCTTTCCTGAAAAAAATACGGCGGTTCATCAATAAAAATTATCCGGGTCGAATTTTGTTGGCTGAAGCCAATCAATGGCCCGAAGATGTTTTACCCTATTTTGGCAAAGGGAATGACGAATTCCAAATGGGCTTTAATTTTCCCATCATGCCGCGCATCTTCATGTCCATTCGGAAGGCGGACCGTACCCAACTCGTATGGATCATGAGTCGTACTCCATTTCTGCGTGAGAAAAATCAATGGGTGATGTTCCTGCGCAACCATGATGAATTAACGCTCGAGATGGTCACGGAGGACGAGCGCCAGTGGATGTGGGAAAATTTCGCGCCCGAACCGCGTATGCGCTTAAATCTTGGCATTCGCCGCCGCCTTGCGCCCCTTCTTGATAATGATCGCAGGAAGATAGAACTAGCGCATTCAATGCTGTTCACGCTGCCCGGCTCGCCGATCATTTATTATGGAGATGAGATCGGCATGGGGGACAATATCTGGTTGCACGACCGCAACGGTGTCCGTACTCCCATGCAATGGAATGCGGAATCAAATGCCGGTTTTTCCGAAGCACCCGCTCAATCCATTTATTCCCCGATCAATGACGATGATGTTTATGGGCCGGCGAAGGTGAATGTGGAGAGCCTGCAAAAGGACCCAGGCTCAATGTGGAACACGATTCGTCATATGATAGCAATCAGGAAACAACATCACGCCTTTGGATGGGGCGACTTTGAATGGATTGATTGCAACAACGATCAGATTGCGGCATATCGTAGAACCTACAACGGTGAAACCATCTTAGTCTTTCAAAATCTTGGCGATCAAACTCAAAATATATCCTACAAACCAAAAAGGTCGATGAAGATTCGCACCGACCTTCTGACAAAAATGGAATTCACATCCATTCATGGAAGAGTTGATATGCAATTGGAACCGTACCAATATCTCTGGTTGAAATGAGATGCCTGGATGAAAAGTAACGATCATCTTTATGGCGGCATCGAAGGCGGCGGGACTAAATTTATCTGTGTCGTGGGTTCAGGTCCCAACGACATCCGTGCTGAATCCCGCTTTCAAACCACAACACCAGAAGAAACAATGGCTCGGGCAGTGGATTTCTTTAAACAACAGGAAAGCAGCCTCGGCAAACTAGGATCGATTGGATTTGCATGCTTCGGTCCGCTCGACCCAAACCCTGTCTCGCCCACCTATGGACACATCCTGCCGACGCCCAAGCCGCACTGGACGGGCGCAAATGTCATCGGCATGTTACGCTCCGCTTTTGATGACATCCCCCTCAGTTTTGACACCGATGTCAACGGCGCGGCATTGGGTGAATGGCGCTGGGGTGAGGGACAGGGACTGCATACCTTCATCTATCTGACCGTCGGCACGGGCATTGGCGGTGGCGCTTACGTGGAAGGAAAACTCCTGCATGGTTTGATTCATCCCGAAATGGGGCACATCGCAATACGTCACGACTTTAAGAAAGACCCCTTTGAGGGAGTCTGCCCGTTCCATGGCGATTGCTTTGAAGGACTCGCCTCCGGTGCCGCCATGGAAAAACGCTGGAGGCAACGCGGGGACACACTTCCAAACGATCATCCCGCCTGGGAACTTGAAGTGGAATATATTGCACAGGCGCTGGCAAGTTATTCATTCATGCTCTCGCCCCAAAGAATCATTATCGGTGGAGGTGTAGGTTCCTTGCCGCACCTCCTGCCGAGGATCCAGCAAGGAACAAAAGCATTGATCAATGGCTATATCCAGTCACCGGTCATCCTTAAGAATATTGAATCCTATATTGTCTCACCCGGGCTCGGAAACCGTTCGGGCATGTTGGGGGCCATTGCACTGGCAGAGCAGGCATTGCAGAAATCATGATCCAGGAACATTTCCTCGAACGCGAAGCGCGTAAATCCCTGTATCGGATTTTGCCACGTCTGGAACAGACTCTTAAAAATAATATAGTTAATGACCCGCAGGGCTGGAGCCAATTCACATCGCGCCTGCATAAAAATTTCAAATTATTCTTCAGGTTATATTCCGAGGTCTATAAAGATCAGTATGATTTTTATTATCACCTTGAAGACCTGCTCACCAGCATCGCGCGATCATGGTTCAACCGTCCACTTGATTTACGCGAATTGGATAAATCCCGCGAAAAAAATCCGCTCTGGTTTCAATCGAATCAAATGCTCGGCGGAGTTTGCTATGTTGATCTTTTTGCAGACGACCTCGAAGGCGTGAAATCAAGAATTCCATATTTCAAGGAACTCGGTCTCACCTATCTTCATCTCATGCCGTTGTTCAAAACGCCCGAAGGCGAAAACGATGGCGGTTATGCTGTCAGCAGTTATCGCGAAGTCCATCCGCCGCTTGGGACCATGGAACAACTGGCATTACTTGCGCGTGAATTAAGAAACGCAAACATCAGCCTCGTTGTGGATCTTGTTTTTAACCACACATCGGATGAACACATCTGGGCGGAACGTGCCAAAACAGGTGATGAGGAACATCTGGATTTCTACCGTATCTTCCCCACCCGACAAATGCCCGATCGCTACGAACAGAATCTCAGGGAAATATTCCCCGAAGAACACGCGGGCGCATTCACTTTTTTCCCCGATCTATTCAAGGAAGGCGGCTGGGTATGGACTACCTTCCACAGTTATCAATGGGATTTGAACTATGCCAACCCCGCCGTCTTCAACCGCATGGCAGAAGAGATGCTCTTCCTTGCCAATCAGGGTGTGGAAGTGCTGCGTCTTGACGCAGTTGCCTTCATCTGGAAACAACTCGGCACAAGCTGCGAAAACCTTCCGCAGGCGCACGCATTGATCCAGGCCTTTAATGCTGTCGCCCGCATTGCAGCGCCATCATTATTGTTCAAATCAGAAGCCATCGTTCATCCCGATGATGTCGTGAAATATATTTCGCCCACAGAAAGCCAGCTTTCATACAATTCCCTGCTCATGGCATTGCTGTGGAATTCGCTTGCCACGCGCAAAATAAATCTACTATCACAGGCATTGGTAAAGCGCTTCAAAATTCACCCTGAAACAGCATGGGTCAACTATGTGCGCTCCCATGATGATATTGGCTGGGGTTTCTCAGATGAAGACGCCGCGTTACTTGGAGTGAATGGCAGGGACCACCGCCGCTTTCTTAACGAATTCTATCGGGGAAGATTCGACGGTAGTTTTGCACACGGCTTACCCTTTCAGGAGAATCCCATCACTGGTGATTGCCGCATCAGCGGGACATGTGCCTCGCTGGCAGGTTTGGAAAAAGCCCTGTACGAGGAAGGCCCAAACAAAGTGGAACTTGCCATCCGCCGCATCCTGTTAATCCATGGCATCATCTTAACCGCTGGCGGCATTCCCCTGATTTATCTCGGCGACGAAGTTGGAACGCTCAACGATTACACCTACCGTGATGATCCTGCTCATGAAAGAGACAGCCGCTGGGTGCATCGTCCTCGGACAGATTGGGAGAGGTATGCAAAACGAAATGACATTAACACGGTTGAAGGAAGGGTCTTTCACGGATTGAGAACGCTGATCGAATTGCGCAAACAGCACGAGGCATTTGCAGGAGGCAAACTGGAAATTATCCCCGCCGAAAACGAACATGTGCTCGGTTTCACCCGTGTCCATGCAGACAGGTGTGCGGTTATCTTTGCAAATTTTTCTGAAGCACCGCAAATCGTTTCAGCACGTGTCGTTGAGCAATACGTCGTTCAAGCCAAACATCTCCTGCATGGACGAAGTTCGACTTCCTCGCAAAAAGACCTAACCCTCGAACCACTTGATTTGGTCGTGTTTGGATAAAGGGAATGTCATCACGAGGGTGTTGTTTTTCGCGAGGAACAACTCAAACCCAGCCACCGTCAAAGCGGACATGGCTTGCTTGAAGACCAATCTGCATCCCGTGAAGCCTGCCTCTTTCCACTGTTCAGCCTGCTCCACCCGAAACCGATTCCCGATGCACTCGAAGTATTCCGCAGCGCCCATCACACCCGGAAGATGCGGTTGTGGATTAGTCTGATAATCATCTCCCGAGTGTCGGCAGCAAATATTCGTACGCGCTCAGCGCGGCTTTGGCTCCCTCGCCCACAGCGATCAGAACCTGCTCAGCGTAGTTATTGGTGACATCTCCAGCCGCAAACAGACCAGGCAGATTGGTGCGGCAGGCGCTATCAATCACGATGCGTCCCTGTTCGTCCAGCTCGACCAGACCTTCGACCATGCTTGTGTTTGGCTTGAGCGCTTTTTCCACGAACATGCCATCGGCGGAATATTCGCTGACCTTGCCTGATTTATCCTTCACGATCAATTTGCGGGCATATTCATCCCCCTGTACTTCGATGATCTCACATCCCATCAAAATCTTGACATTTTGAGCCTGCTGAAGTTTATGCCCAAACGGTGAATCCAATAATTTATCGCTGGCGCAAACCATGGTCACTTCTTTTGCCACGGTGGCGAGTTCTGCGGCAGAGCGCAATGCCAGGTCTGCATCACCGATCACCATCACAGACTTGTCAATAAAGAGCGGTGCATATGAAAGAGCAGAATAGCACAGGCCCTTCATTGTATACTCTTTTTCGCCAGGCACCTCCATGCGTACCTGACGAGCCCCGCTGGCGAGGATCACTGCCTGGGTTTCCAGATTTGCGCCGCCGGCCGTTTTGATGATGAAGTGATCGCCCTTCTTTTCAATTTTTTCCACGGTTCCGATCTTGCAGGCAAAATCCAGATATTCGAGTTCATTGCGGAACTTGTTGACGATCTCAAGTCCCCTGATCACCTGATAATCTTCGACCCAGGGCAGGGCAAGGCGGTAGTTGGTCTTGCCGCCAAGATCCTTGGATAGAACCGTTACATTCAGTCGTTTACGGATGGCATAGATGGCAGCCGTCAAACCCGCCGGCCCCCCTCCGATGATGATCAAATCGTACATAACAACCTCCTTGCCACTTTGTGGCGCTTCCAATATTAATAAGCGGCCTTGATCGTTTCCAAATCAACTTCAGGAGTATCGCCATCATCCGGCGGCTCGGCGATGAAACCCTCCTTCATCATACACTGGGTCATATCGCGGGAGCGTTTGATAATCTGACTGGCGCGTTTGAACTCCTGCTCATAGGTAGTCTCGATACGGGCCAACCCCTGCTCGATGGCTTTCATGGCGACGGAGGCGGCTTCCTTTGGGAAGACCTCCCAATCGTCCATGTTGGGCAGGATGAAATCCGGCGCGAGGCGGTCGCCGACATGATTCGCCATGGCTTGTGCCGCGGCAAAACACATCTCATCGGTAATCGTTCGGGCGCGGACATCCAGTGTGCCGCGGAAGATGCCTGGGAATCCCAGCGAGTTATTGACCTGATTCGGGAAGTCTGACCGACCCGTTGCGACGATGGCTGCGCCCGCCTCTTTCGCGACCCAGGGCCAGATCTCCGGAACCGGGTTGGCACAAGCGAAGACAATTGAATCCTTTGCCATCATTTTGATCCATTCCGGGAGAAGCACATCGGGTCCCGGCTTGGACAGCGCGATAACCACATCCGCGCCTTTCATTGCATCGGGGATGTTGCCTTCGCGTCCTTCGGCATTGGTGATATTGCATAGTTTCCACTTGTCTTTATATTCGGCCTTGCGCATCTCGAGGTCCTTGCGATGCTTTCCAAGGATGCCTTTGCTGTCCACCATGTAGCATTTGGCCGGGTCGGCACCCCAGGCAAAGATCAGGCGGGAGATGGCGACATTGGACGCGCCACTGCCAACGAAGGCAATGCTGACATCCTCCATCTTCTTGCCGACGACCTTCAAGGCGTTGATGAGTCCCGCAAGGGTGACCGTGGCTGTGCCTTGCTGGTCATCGTGCCAGATAGGGATTTCCGCTTTCTCGCGCAGAGTATCAAGAATGTAAAAACATTTCGGCTGGGAAATATCCTCCAGGTTGACCCCGCCAAACCCGGGCTGGAGCATCAGCACGGTATTGATGATGGCATCCGGATCCTTGGTGTCGAGCATCAGCGGGACGCCATCCACGCCGCCCAAATATTTATACAACAGCGCCTTGCCCTCCATCACCGGCAACCCGGCTTTCGGGCCGATATCGCCAAGTCCAAGCACGCGCGTCCCATCGCTGACCACGGCAACCGTGTTCCATTTATTTGTGTATTCGTACACCAGCTCAGGGTTGGCCTCAATGGCTTTGCAGGGGGCGGCCACACCGGGCGTATACCAGATGGCAAAATCGTTGAAACTATGGACTGTGCATTTGAGCGTGGTCTCGATCTTCCCCTTGTAGAACGGATGCAGTCTCATTGCATCGGCCGAAGGCTTTTTTGCTTTTGCAAGCAGCTCTTCAGTATTCATAACTTCCTCCTTCTTTATTTTACGATTTACGCACCGTCCCGCAGGTTTCTCTGTCGCAGACTCGTTTTCAACGAAAACCTGCGGGACGTTTTACATAAACTGATTATTTATTCTCCTGCTTTTCGAATTGATTCTTCACGAAGGGTAATCATCACCGCATGCAGGTCGAGTCCGCGCTTGCATGCGCTGCGAGAAGCCTCTAAAACAGAATCAGACCAGAGGGTCCGGCAATTAAGCGCCTCCTCATCATTCAGCAAAACAAGCTGAACCAGACTCGATAATGGAATATCGATTTCTTCGTCACGAGCATCGATGTCACAATCATTGCAGGCATGACAAACATGAACATCCTGCCCGGTGGCATTTCTAATAACACTGCGCAACGACATGACTAGAACTCATCTTTGGCTCAGAGTGACCTGCTCATGAAAATGACATCTTGCCGCAGGTACACGCATACCTGATTTTTAGGCAGGCACTTTCTCAAGTTCGGGTTCCGATTTTTGGAATCCCTTTGGCAAGAGATTCGCTTCGGTGACGATACGCGGCACGATATCCTCCCAACCGACTGCCATGATGTGCAGGCCGTGAACGCCCTGGCCTTTGAACCTCTTGATTTTCTCGATCAACTCGAACGCAATCATCAGGCCCTCTTCCTGCGCCTTGCCGGTTTTTTCGGCATGTTCCATACGCATCATGAGTCTTAATGGGATGGATACGCCTGGCACTTCATCGTTCATGTATTTCGCCATCTTGAAGGTCTTGAGAGGTGTGATGCCGATCAAGATGTAAACCTTGTCGAGAATATTGCGTCTGGCAAGTTCGTTCAACCAGATCTCCATGTGTTCTACATCATAGACCAGGTTGGTTTGGAAGAACTGTGCGCCTGCGTTGATCTTCTTATGCTCGCGCAAAGCCTGGAATTTCGGCTCAGATGCAAAGGGGGAAGCGGCAGCGCCGAGGAAGTATTGCGGCGGCGTCTTGATCTCACGTCCATCCATATATTTTCCTTCGTCGCGCATGCGGCGCAAAATCCACAACATTTGAAGCGAGTCAATATCAATCACGTCCATGCGACCGCGCGGCTGGGGCGCCATCTTCATCGAGTCGCCTGAGATGCAGAGCATGTTGCGGATGCCCAAATCAGCTGCACCCATCACTTCGGATTGCAGCCCGACGCGTGTGCGGTCGCGCGCCGCGATCTGCATGACGGGTTCTGCACCTTTTTCAAGCGCCATTTTCGAACAAGCCCATGAAGCGGTGCGCGGCGTGGCCGACGGATTATCTGTGAAATTGATCGCCGCGACATAGGGTTTAATGTTCTCGATATGCCTGTACATCTTATCGGTCTTGCACGAAATAGGCGGCGCGACTTCGGCCGTTATGACGAATTCACCCGCTTTCAACCTGCGTTCCAACTCGGAAACGGGCTCGGTATATTTCGGTGGGTGATATTGATTATCCCCCTGCCACCAACCGGGTTCGCGGATGGGTTCAAAAATGTTATCCCATGTTTTGTAGCGGGCTTCAGCAGGTTTTAACAACAAACCGTTCAAGACCCTGCCCACGCCCATCTCTTTAACGCGTCCGAACACATCGCCCCAGGTTTCCGTGCCGACCTTATCCCAATCAAGCGGCGGGAGGACTTCAAGTAATTTTTCCTCGCGCCCCATATTGAATGAACGCTCATAAATTTTGTACCAGATGCATGGACGCGTTTCATCCACATAACAATGTTCTTTCGTGGAACCCCCGCATGGGCCATTCCGCTCTCCTTTGGGACATTCCATCGGGCAGATGAAAGCAGTCTCCTGAAGCAGGCAGTTGCCGCACATGCGGCATCCAAACAGGGGTCCTTTGATGACTTTTTCAATGGTTGCGAGAGCCCGGCGGTTAAACGGTTCACGTTTGAAGGGCAGGTAGGGTGGTTGCCAGCGGCGACCAGGTGTAAATACGGGCATGATGCGCCTCCTTGTTTCTCAGACCTGACGTGTCTCATCCGCGCCGTTTTCTTCATGATTCGTGCGTGGACAAAGACCATGATTAATCGTTTCCTCGCGGAGACGGTCAGGTCTTTTAAGTTAATTTAACAAATATGAATCAGCGTAGATCACCTTGTTCAACAGGATCTGCGTCGTCTTCCAGATCGCGGCTTGTTCTGGGTCAGACATATCGAAGTCATCCAACTGCGGTTCTTCGCCAGCTGCGACACGTTCTGCAATCTTATTGTAGACAAGGGCCAGCGGATTGCCAGTGTCTTTTGTCTCGATCCAGCGGATGACATCGTTCTGTTTTTCATCGAACGGGTTGGCGATCATCATTTGCAAGCCAACGCCCATCAGCATGGCGAGATAGACGCGATTGATGAGCGGCCGGTTGTCATTGGGGACCGCGTTCGAAACATTCGAAAGCCCGACTGAAATATGGGGCGCGGGATCCCACGCGAATTGCAGGGTGCGGACTGCTTCGATGAGATGCGGGCAGTATTGCTGGCAGCCCGAAACGGTCAGCACGAGCGGGTCAATGATCAGATTCTCCATTGGGAAGTCGATCTCCATCATGCGCGGGATCAGCTGCTCAACGGCAATGGTCACGCGGGCATCCGCTTCCACAGGGATGCCTTCAGTCCTCATCGTGAGCGCAAGCACCTTCGCGTTGTATTTCTTTGCGAGCAAGGGTATTTTTTCCAACCGTTCTGGTTCCGCCGATGTTGAGTTCAATATCGGTTGTGCCTTTGTAATTTTCTGCAGGGCGGCTTCCATGCCATCCACGTTGGTTGTGTCAATCGAAAGCGGAACATCGACGACTGTTTCAACCGTTTCGACCATCCATGGAAACACCTCAGCCCAGTCCTTCTTGCGCGGGCCGAGGTTGATGTCGATTGCTTTGGCGCCCGCCTCCACCTGCTTGACGGCCAGGTCCATGAAAAACTCCCGATCCCTTGCGGCCAGCGCCTCTTTCACTTTTTCAGAGATGATGTGAATATTCTCTCCAATGATGTACATGCTGCCTCCATTTTTCTATTGTTGTTGCGAGGAGCGCTTTTCGCGACAAAACAATCTCCCGTTTACCGATTACATGAGATTGCTTCTCTCGCAATGAAATAAATGCTCATGTTTTACTTAACGCCGCTTCCACAGACGGAAACTTGCTCATATCCGTGTGCGGCAGAAATAGCGCAGACGTAAATGCTTCGTAGAAGGAATTGTCCGCCGAAAGTTCGATGTAAGTCATGCGTTTTGCGATCTCAGCGATCTGTTCACGCTTGCGCCAGTCGAGCAATGCATAATATGCACCGCGCACCGAGGTGTTGCCCAGAAAGTCGAATTGCTCCCACGGCATATCGGGCAGCAATCCGATCTGCACAGCCTTCTCCACATTGATGTATTTCCCGAATGAACCGCCGACCAATACTTTTGAAACGCTTTCCAATGGAATGCCCACTGTTTCGGCCAGCACTGTGAAGCCTGCATAGATGGCGGCCTTGGCGCGCAATAAGTTATCGACATCGACTCTGGAAATGACGATATCTTCGCCCGATTCGGATTCCGCCCCCCACGCAACGACATACTCTCCACCGTGCGCCCCCTCCCTGACCCGCGAGCTGTTTGCCATTAAGTTAACATATCCAGCCTTATCCAGGATGCCCGTCAAGAACGCCTCCGAGAGCAGAGAGATCAATCCGCTTCCGCAGATGCCTTTGGGTTTGCCTCCGCCTATAACGCGGTAGGTTGGCTCCAAGGTTTCGCTGTTGATCCATATTTCTTCGATGGCTCCCTGGGTTGCGCGCATCCCATCGACGACGCCCGCGCCTTCAAATGCCGGGCCTGCTGAGCACGCGCAAGCGACCAGCCAATCGCGGTTGCCAAGCACGGTCTCGCCGTTTGTGCCTACATCAAGGAACAGGGTGATTTCTTCGGCAACATCCACGCCCGATGACAACACACCGGCTGTGATATCCGCTCCCACATAACTTGCAACCCCAGGCAGACAGTCCGCGCTGGCTTCGGGGTGTATGTTCAAGCCAACCTCGCGCGCCGTCATCACAGGCGGGTGATTCACAGCAGTAATAAACGGCGAAAGGCGAATGCTTTCTGCAGGGATGCCCAATAGCAGGTGCATCATCGTGCTATTGCCCGCGATTGTCGCCTTGACCACATCCTCCGGTTTTGCCTTCACACGTTTGCAGGCGGTTTCAAGCAGAGTATTGATCGTATCCAACACCCGATGACGGAGGTCCTGACCGTCGCCATTCTTGCTGGCATAGATGATCCTTGAAATGACATCTTCACCGCGCGCAATCTGCCCGTTGTATTCCGCGACTTGCGCCTTCACTTGTCCGCTGACCAGATCAACGAGCCACAATGTCACTGTCGTGGTGCCGATGTCGATTGCGGTTCCCCAGAGCGGCGAGTTTTCGTCTACAAGATTGGGCTGCAAGTCAATGAGTCGAATGGCTTGATTGGTCTTGTCGCTCTTGATGACGTTGGCAATATCCACCACGGCGGTGACGTTCCAATCGCCTTCCCGAAGCGCATTTCCCATCCTTTGCAAGAGACCTAACGAACAGGTAATATTTTCATAGCCGTGCTGCAGGCGTAATGCTGTCTGCAAACGCGACCAATCGTCCATTTGATCGTCCATGCTGGGAGGGGTAAGCCCCACATGAATTCGACGAACCGTCTGGTCGGATAAATATTCATACCCTTCAGGGACTGTGACTTCGGCCACGACGCGGTCAGTGGTAAGCCGCCGTTCGATCTTCTCCTGGGGCGGGATATAGATCGCAACATTACCCTCGACGACGGATTGACAGGCGAGAGCGTAGCCTTGAGCAATGTCTGCGTCCGAAAGTCGCAATGTGCTCCTGCGTCGAACATTACCCTCCGTTACCTGCACCGCACAACGGCCGCAGCGTCCCTGCCCGCCGCATGGCTGACCGAGGTCAATGCCCGCGAGGTGCGCGGCATCGGCCAGCAGAGTGTTGGTTGGGACTTGCACAACGACAGGTGTTGGCTTGTCAGGTAGCGTAAAGGAAATGTTATGTTGCATACAATTTCACCCGTCATTGCGAGGCAGGTGTTCTTCCCGACAAAGCAATCTCCATCATTCCATGGGAGATTGCTTCGCTTCGCTCGCAATGACGATTAATTCAATACCTGTTTCATAAATGCGGGCAGATCCACCGCCTCGCGCGGGCCGACGCGAATATCCCAGCCCGCGAGTTCCTCTTCAAGTTCGCCGGAAAGTACCGCGACATGACCGGGCAATACAATCTGCTTCTTACTCACCTTGCTCGCGACATCAAATTCTTTGACAGCTTTTGCGATCCGTTCCGCATCGAATTTGCCTGCCGCCCATGCTGTGAGCACGGACATACCTTCCGCGTCCGTGACGACCAGCCAGGCGGGCAAACCTGAGCCTTCAACTTCGTTGGCAACAGAGAAATAGGTGATGCTAAAGTTTGTTGTGACCAGGACCGGACTGTCGGGCTTCGGTGAATTGATCTCGTAAATGCCGGGTTGAACCTGGATCGGTTTCTGTGGATCCGTGTAGATATTCTCGCGCAAGACGAGCAATGGATAGATCATCTCGGGCACGAAGGTATCTAGCACTACAAAGCCCGCATATTTTGCAATCGCTTGCGCGGCATAGACGGCTTCTTTATCCACACCGTTTTGTGCGGCGAAGAAAATGGTGGGATAACCCAACGGTTTGAAATTAGATTTAAGCGCGAGCCGTCGTGCCTGTGTGGAACGTGTCAGCCATTCGCCCAGATTTTTTCCGCCGAGGTCAAGCACCAGGTCTTCCAGACCTTTGGCCTGGACTTTTTGAGTCAATTCAGCAAGTTCATCGAGGGAATCTGCTTTGACCACCAAGATAGCCTTGTGCTTCTTTGCAATATCCGCCAGGGATTCGTAGTTGGATAAATCCGCGGCGTAGATCAAGGTCCCTTCACCGGGGAGCAGGCTGAGGCTTGAATCAAGAAGCGCCGCGTCGTTCCCGATCAACATAAGGGGACGTTTCGTCACCTCCCGAACCGCTTTTACGGCGGCCGGCAGATTTCCATCCGCTTCGATCGCAAAACCATCGAGGGTAAAATCCATGCCGACATAGTTAACGGTATAAGCATCCGCCAGGGCAACTTTCTTCGCGATCTCAGGGTCACTGGCTTTGACGCGCAGGAAGAGACCGGGTTTATTGTAAAAAGTTTTTTCGTGACGGAACATTACAACTTCGTTGCCAACTTTGAACTCGGTGCCATTGGCCCTGAGCGTGATAAGACGAATGGGCGGCGCGGCAGATTCAGCCAGTTGTTTCTTTGATTCATCGGTAACATAAGGGCAGGCCGAGAGTTCAACTTGTTTGGCGGCGAGTTTCATCGCGAACGCGAGACAGGTGGGAAAGCCGCATTCCTTGCAATTTGTTTGAGGGAGGAGTTTATAAATTTGGATTCCTGAGAGTGCCATGTAAGCCTCCGATATTCCTTATGCCATCACCAACTCGTTGATCGCATCCTTCACTCGTCTTACCGATTCGGGATGCCTCAACACAACAATATCTGCGCCTGATTCGACAAGTGACATCGCGGTAAGGGTTTCCCAGTTAATGGCGCGGTTCTTCCAATCGCCCCAGGCTTCGGGCACACCTTCGCCAACCTTGGCTTCCTTTGTCTTCCATGCTTCGAAGCCGGGCGTGACGATCATCGGAAGTTGGGTCATCACGTCGCCCTGCAATGCGGCGAGTCGCAGGCGCTCCATCACTGAGTAGCCATACTCGATGCCATAGCCAAGCGCGCCGGTGGTCGGGTCCATCAGGATGCGGTCTTTGGGCATGCCCATGTCGCTGATGAGAATATTCAACTGCTTCGACAGGTTCACATCCATCGGGGCGCGGGCTTGCACGAGATGTCCGTTCGCCATGGCGGTCGCAACAATGGTGCGATAATTCTTGTCCTCACAGATGCCGAGCACAAGTTTTTCGCCCTTGGCCGCTTCGGAGACAGGCACCAGCAGTTCATTATCCTTTTCCGCCTGACCGGGACCCCAGACGATCAGAGGCAAACCCATTGAGCCCAATACGGATTTGACGATCTTTACCGCCTCTTCGGGATTATCTTCAACGGTCAGCGCGAGCACGATCAGGTCTGCTCCTGCTTCTTCGGCTTTCTTCGCCCATTGGGCAGGATCGTTCATCGCTTCGCCCCACACCTCGGCCAGCAACGGCGACCAGTCCTGCGGCTTCCGCGATTTGATCTCGATTGCAAGGACGGGCTTGTTTGGCATTGGCGCTTCGAAGTGCAGATACGGCATGGTCGTCTGCCCGCCGATGGTCACGGACCCGGTGCGCGTACCGCCCTCCGCGCTCGTCCCACCGATGGTGATGGTCTTGATGCTGCCAGGCCATTTATCTTTTGGTATTTCAATTGGCATGCGAGCCTCCTATGTTCGTGAATCGGGCTTCGGGAGTCGTTTGTCGGATACACAAATTTCCGACTTCCATCATCCGATTCCCGATTTTTTTCTTGCTGCATCTCTTCTTTCAATGAACTGCTCAATGGGTGATTTACGCTCTGCTGCGAGACCGAGATCCTTCAAGTCCTTTTCGTCTTTCGCTGCCATATGACGCAGGATATGGCGGTAGGAAATAAATGCCGCAGGATAGATGATCCCTGCGGAATTATGCAACATATAGGCGATGCGGATGCCCTTATCCTTCATCATCTGTGCGGCAACGGCGAGCGGAATATCGGCTCCCAATTCCGGCACACCTTCGCTCATAATGTCTTCGGCTTTAAGTAATTCCGGGTTGTCTCTGCCGTATGCGGAAATCAATTCCTGCTCACCCACCACTCCAATGCCGTGGCCCTCCGCATCGAGAACGCACATCGCTTCAACATGATGCACCAGCAGGAAGCGCGCAATATCCGCAATGGGCGAGTCCCATTTGCAGGTCGGCACGCCGACGGTCATCAGGTCACGGACAAGTTTTTGTTTACTCATGTTTGTAATCGGAGTGGGACATCCACAGATGGGATATCCCACAATGTTCCATGCCGGTTATTCCTATTCATCTCCTATTTGGTTGCTCAGATAATTCTCCAACCCCATCTGTTCGATTTGAGCGCGTTGTTTCTTTGCCCAGTCGTGATGTCCCTCCTCCATCTTGAGGATGGTTGTGAGCAGGTCGGCAGTGGACTCGTCGCTGACCTCACCCGCCAGTTGGATGCCTGCGTTGTAGGCGCGTACCGCACCCAGTTCGGCTTCCTGGTCATTGGTAAGCATTTCCAACACGTCCTTGCCGATCTTCATTTCGTGAAGCTTGGAGACCACCGGCATGTCCTCCAAAAAGAGGATGCGCTGGATAAGCCACTCGGCATGATGCATTTCGTCGATGGCCTGTTTCTCGATAGCCTTGTGAAGTTTCTCGTAACCCCAGTTGTCACACATCTCTGAGTGCACCATATACTGGCTGATGGCAGTTAATTCATCCGCCAGGAGTTCGTTCAAAACCTTGATCAGTTTTTCGTTACCTTTCATTTTTACTCCTTCGTTTATGTTGTCTAACAATTAGAACATCGGCTCCATCGCCATGGCGGGATGATTGTGCGCCTCCAGCCATGCCAGCAATTCGTCCACCGAAGATATATTCCTTTCATCGGCAATCTTATCGAGCAAGTCGGGGTCGCCTTCGCGTTCGCAAACGGCTTTGAATTCATCGGACATGGTCTGCTTCAACACGGACGACATCCACACCACGCGTTTGAAACCGCCATCGGCGGAGATAAACTTGGGGCTGATGAGATAAAACTTGCCCACACCCATCACACCAGGCGTTTGCATACCGCCGCCTGCAATGCCGGCCAGCGTGGAAAAGGTCATGCCTGCAGGCGTCATGGAGGTGTCTTCGCGCGAAACGACCATCACACCATTGGCTTCGGGGATCAGCATTACGATGCACTCAAAACAACCGCAAGCCGTCATCGGGTTTTCCATGATCGAATACATCGAGACTTCCTGCACCACCCCATGCGACCCGATCTTGGCGTAATCGTTCGTGCCTTCCCAGTAACCCTTCCTGTCGTCAATTTGTTTACCCAGTTTGATGGGTTGGTTGGGACCCGTGGGATTGATGCTGAACGAAGCCTTGCAGTCCAGCCAGTTGTACGCGCCGCATAGGCCGAGCCGTTCGGGTGAGACCACGCAAACATGATTCGGCGCAAATGACTGGCATAATGTGCAGGAGTAGAACTCATCCACTTTGTTGTCGGTCAGATCGGCGAGACGCTTATTGCGGAAGTCGTACGAGACGCGCGCCTTCTCCAACCATTCGGCATGCAGCGCGGGTTCGGTCACAATGGTGACCTGGACTTTATCCACGATTGCGCCGAAGTCTTCATGGAATCTTGCATGCAGGATCTTGCCAAACGATTCAAGGCTGAAACCCTTATCTGCCGCGGCATTCGAAATGCGAATCCACGCGATATCGCGTTGACCGACGTGCTGGATGCCGCTTGCGCCGTTGACAAAGTAATGAACTTGTCGTTCAAGCACAGGCTCAAAGTCCTGCTGCATTTGTCGTCCTGCAACCTTGATGATGATGCCCATATCTGTGGAACCTTGCGCAGGGACATTCGAGAAGTCTGGCCCGATCACTTCGATCTTTCCGTCAGTGACTTCGTCTAATTTCGCCATGTACAAATACTCGAAGGCGCGGCTGTGCTTGCCACCGAACTCAACTCTCAAATCTGCCTTGCGCACGACTTCACCTTCGAAGGCGGAACCGTACGGTACAGGCACATCGACATTCGAGACTTTTACTTTGACGCCGCGCACCTCGATGCATTTTTGAACAAGCTGTTCCGCTTTTTCGAGATCGTCCTTGCCCTCGATAGCATCAAACGGCATGGAGACGACGTGTTCATAGGTTGTCACGCCTGTGGGCAGAATTTCGGGAATGACCGTATCCGCAATCACAGGGAACCCGAAGTTGATCGCACCCGCCGCGGCTGCGTATTTCAAATCGTCCACTTCGCCGAGAGCTAACACAAACGCGAAGACGCGCTCTTTGTTGTAGAGCAAGATCTCACGCGACATGCCGGGCTTGAGACCGCCAAATGTCAGGGCGGAACGGGTTGCAAAACCGAGCGCGTAGATGGCGGAGATGGTGTCTGTGCCAAACGGAACAGTGTAAGTGTCATAACCCAGCTCAACACCCTCCTCCTGCAATTGATGGATGATGCTTCTTCCATTCACATTGCCAGAGAGAAAGGTGAGAATATTTCTGCGCTGCAGTTCACGCACGATCTTGACCGCGACAGCATTGGATTTTGCACAACCAACAATTGCGGCAAAACCCGGCATGCGACCGTCCACCAGTTGAATACCCCATGAGCGCAGTTGAATGTCGTCAATCGGGCCGTTGAGATGTCCATCGTTTGTCGCTTCTTTTCCATTATCTGGACTCGTGAATGAAGTGCCGCCCGCGAGATGGAATCCCTGCATCGGCTCAGGTTGAAGCCCATAAGCGAAGCGTACCGCTTCAATCGTCTCCGCCGCGAGAAGCGTAGCCATACCTGAGTCAAGCGTCTCGCCCAGATAGGGAGTCCAATGCCTGCCCGCGGGGACGGGATGTAAAAGTCCGCGCGTGTAATCCATGACAGATTTCAAGTCACCAATTTTTTCGATGGTCTTGCCCGTCATCCCCAAAATGGTGGGAAGGTAATACGCGGTGTTAGGAAATGAGACGGGTGTATCTGCGCCTTTTTCGACCAGCGCTCTGTTGAGCATGATTTCGGCTTCGGTTACCAGCGCGTTCGCGCCGCGAATTGCTCTGGTTGCGATATATCGTGACATAGTTTCCTCCAACGGAACACGCAATACGAATTACGTGGCGAGTGTTCCGTGTTCCGTTTAGTCTGCGATGACTCCGTAAATAGCTTCGCGCCTTTGCTCCAGCGGTAACGCTTCGAGCGCATTCATCTTTGCATCGCCTGATTTTCCGAACTTGTTCGGATCATATTCGGGCAAGCCAAGCGCGGCGCGCTTCTTATCAATATGCTCCAGCGTCTTGCGAATCATCTCTGCGGGGTCAGGGATGAATTCCATCTTGCCGCCGTAGAGTTTTTCCCAGCCTTCGCTGATGTAGTGCGCCACAATGTCGCTGTCGTTTACGCGCCCAGGCATACCGCCCACGGGTGATGTGCCGCCGAAGATCACGTACGCGCCGGATGCCACACAGTACGTGCCGATGGAAAGCGCTTTCTCGCTCATCCATTCGGGGGCAAGTCCAACGGCGGGGATTTGATCAATATCATCGCCGAGTCCACCGTCTTCCACCATCTGCGTCAGCACCGTCAGGATGCGGGAATTATCCACACACGAACCCATGTGCAGGACAGGTGGGATGCCGACCGTTTCGCAGATTTCGCGCAAGCCGTTTCCGACTTCGCTCAAGCCTGCTTCTCCTAAAAGGAGTCCCTGCTTCGCTGCGGCAATCGCGCCACAACCCGTCTCGACGATCAGCACATCCTGTTTGAGCAATTCCCTGGCGACATGCGTGTGCAGATAATCGTGCTGTCCGCGCGGGTTGTTACACCCGACGATGGCCGCCACACCACGGATGCGTCCCGACATGATGGCATCATTCAATGGACGGAACGAGGCGCGATACGATCCGCCCAGCATATAGTTGATGTATTCGTGTGAGAAGCCTGGAATCAAATCTTCACGTATATCGGGGATCTGAACTTTGCCGCGATTCTTATAGTTGTCAATCGCGCTTTTCAGGATGTCCTTCGCAATGGTCATTGCATGATGTTCATCAAATTCGATGTGGGTTGCGCCCTTGATCTTAACTTTAGGCGAAGTGGTGATGATCTTGGTGTGGAAATTTTCCGCCAATCCCACCAAAGCCTGCATGATGCATTGCACGTCTACGACCATGGCTTCGACTGCGCCCGTTAGAATGGCAAGTTCCTGCTGGAGAAAGTTGCCCGCGGCGGGGATGCCCTGGCGCATGAGAATTTCGTTGGCTGTACAGCAGATCCCCGAAAGGCTGACACCCTTCGCGCCCGCCGCCTTTGCGTACTCGATGATGTCAGGCATTTGCGATGCGGCGACGATCATTTCGCTCAGTGTCGGCTCGTGTCCATGCACCACTACGTTGACGTAATCCGCTTTCAACACGCCCAAGTTGGCTTGTCCCAAAATTGGGGCGGGTGTGCCGAAGAGAATGTCGGAAACGTCGGTGGCAAGCAGGCTTCCACCCCAGCCGTCGCCAATCGCCGTGCGGACGGCGTGCTGTAGGAGATGCACGGGATCCTGGTCATCGCCGATATGTGTGCGGTGCAGACATTCAACAATTTCACGGTCAATGCCGCGTGGAACCACGCCTTTTTCCTCCCACAGTTTTTGCCGCTTGGCAGGGGCGCGTTTGGTGAGAACAACCTGCCCCTCCTGCTGGCCGAATTGGGAGAGGTATAAATCCGCCAAGTCGTTGGCGATTTCTTCAGGGGAACGTCCCTCAATGGGGATGTCATAGATCGCGGCGACGGTGCGTAACTTTGCCACATCGCGGATGTAATATCCCTCTGTATTTCCGTTGGCCGCCGCTTTGAGTGTCATCGCCATGCCTCGTCCATGGTCGGAGTGGGCAGCCGCACCTGCCGCAATTGCTCGGGTCAGATTGCGTGCTTGAATAGTGTCCAGGGTTGCGCCGCAGATACCTACATCACCATTCTTGGTCAGGCGGCAGGGACCCATCCCACAGTTCTTACAGCACATCCCTACCTCGCCGATATTACAAGCGGACATATTGTCTGCGCGGGTAAAGGCTGTCCCGATGCCAAGTTCCTCGGCACGAATCAGCATTTGCTGCGCGGCTGGGTCAGTCGAATACTGGTTAATATCACGTTTCTTTGCCATGTCTCACCTCTATTCGTCTATCATTTTGACAGGACCCAAGCCGGGGCAGGACCAGAGCGGACGCGCATTTTCATGATCCACGCGCTGGGCAAATGTAATTGTCGTCTTGATCGTCTCGTATATGGCGGTATGTCGGAAGACCGCATCGTTGCCGACCTTCTCGACAGCAATACCCGTCTCGGTCAGCATTGGCGACTCGCCAAGATAGCCAGCTTCTTCAAGACAAGCAGTAATTTGTTCAGCCTTGATTTTCGCTGGGTCGTATTTAACTTCGATAATCTGAAAGGCGCTGCTTGCGTAGACCTCGCTGACCCCTGTCAATTCCAGCAAAATTCGCCGCACCTCTGTGACGTGATGATCGCCATAGAGCACCGGCACTTCAAAGGTTTTAGTCTCCATAAGACACCTCCTTATCGTTGGATAACGACTCTGATCGAAGACACAGCTAAAGCGATGGACTCTTCCTACCTGTTATTCTAGCATTTTGACGATGGCAACCTCTTGTGCATATTGTCACAGGAAAGTTGGATAAATGTTATTACTGTCATCCAATTTGAGGATAAATTGCCGATTTAGTTTGAGGTGATACGTTGTATGATGAAGATATGAAACTTGCCATCACTGGAAAAGGCGGTGTGGGGAAGACTACACTGACCGCGCTTCTCGCACAGACGTATGCGGATCAAAACCGCGATGTGTTAGCTGTGGACGCAGACCCAAGCCCCTGCCTCGCCGGAGCCTTGGGTTTCCCAACTGAATTGCGCGCAGGACTTCATCCCATTGCAGAGATGGACGAGTTAATAGAGGAACGCACCGGCGCAAAGCCCGGCACAGTGGGCGGCTTCTTCACCCTCAACCCGCGCGTGGATGACATCCCCGAACGATTCAGCGTTCTCCATCGCGGCGTGCGTTTACTGGAAATGGGGTCGGTGGATTTGGGCGGTTCAGGTTGTATTTGTCCCGAGGCTGCGATGCTCAAGACTCTCTTCACGCATTTGCTTTTCCGAAAAGATGACATCTTATTGCTGGATATGTACGCAGGCGTCGAACATTTGGGCCGCGCAACCGTGGATTTTGTCGATGCCATGTTGGTCGTCGTCGAGCCCACCCGCCGCAGTTTCGGCACGGCCGCCCAGATCAAGAAACTGGCAAATGATATTGGTTTAATGCGCTTGTATCTTGTGGGAAATAAAGTTCGGAATGAAGAAGAAGCCAAGTTCCTTGAAGCCGAATCTCCCGATATTCCTTTGCTCGGCTATTTACCCGCTGATTTGAAGGTACAGGAGGCGGACAGACTTGGGATTCCTGTTTATGACCATGTTGAAAGTCTTAAGTTATCGGTTGAACAAATCGTCAAAATGATCAATGAGTTAACTGATGATGAGGTAATGGAGTGACCACCACAATCGCGCTCGCGGGCAAGGGCGGCGTTGGCAAGACCACTGTCGCGGGCATGATCATCAAATATCTTGCCCAGAATCAAACGGGCAGCATTCTTGCGATTGACGCCGATCCTTCCTCGAACTTGAACATGGTCCTGGGACTCGATCTCGAATGGACAGTCGGTGACATCCGCGAAGATATGCTGGAGCAGGTCAAGTCGTCGTTGGCACAAGGCGGCGCGGCAATGGGGGCTTTACCGGGCGGGGTGAACAAACACGATTATCTTGATTATCAAATCCGTTCGTCGCTGGCAGAAGGAGCGCGTTTTGATCTGATCGCGATGGGACGCGGAGAGGGACAGGGATGCTATTGCGCGGTCAACCATACCCTGCGCGAAGTGATCGATGGCATGAGCAGGCATTATACATATATAATAATAGATAATGAAGCGGGTATGGAACATCTCTCACGCCGTACGACGCGCGATGTCCAGCACCTGCTCATCGTCAGTGACCCGACCCAGCGCGGCCTAGTCGCAGCAGGACGCATCGCCGAAATGGGCAGGGAACTCGATATCAACATCGAGAATGCATATCTCATCATCAATCGCCTGCGCGGCGGGATGCCCCCCGAACTGAAAACCTTCACTGACAAAATGAATGTGCCCTTACTTGGCACCATCCCCGCGGATGATGACCTGGCTGAATTTGAGTTCTCCGGCAAACCGCTGGTGGATTTGGGAGAAGATTCGCCTGTGTATCAAGCCGTTGAGAAGATGCTGGTGCAGATACTTAATTAAATCATTTCTTTTTCGAATCTCATTCAGATGAACATGTGAAGCAGACAAGAAAAAATTTTGATGTATATATTCATTAATTCTAAACCGGTGAAAAAAGAAGAGCAAGCAGATCATTAACCTCACTTTGATTATTCAGTAACAATTTGCATAAGCGCTTCCTTCAGCCGATCCACTTCTTCAAGTGTATTGTAATGGGCTGCGCCCACGCGCACCATCCCCCCTTTATCTTCCAATCCCAATCTTTCGGTTACATTGATGGCATAGTAGTTTCCGTCCCAAACATATATTCCATGTTGAGCCAGTTTTTCAGCGACTGCCCGCGGATGCATATCCTTCACGCGGATGGAGAAGGTAGCCACACGGTCTTCCAGGCGATGGACGTCGGTGAGACCATATATATGCAAACCAGGAACAGACTCCAGGGCGGAAAGAAGCGCACGTCCAAGCTCGAATTCATAAGCGCGGATGGCAGTCATCGCCTTTTTGAGATCCAAGCGACGACCTCGATAGCCTTCTTCCTTCAATCCTTCCACATAGCTGCCGCCAAATTCTTTGCCCACCCATTCGAAATATTCAATCGCCCCGAGCACACCAGCGATACCTTCATGATTTTGTGTGCCGGTTTCGAATTTTCCCGGAATTTCATCCGTCGCAGGCCGTACTTTATAGGCGAATAATTTCTCCAACAATTCGCGCTTGCCATATAGGATCCCTGAATGTGTTCCAAAAAATTTATAGGCTGAAGAAATCAGGAAATCACAATCCAGTTTTTGAACGTCAATTGGACCATGCGGCGCATACTGAACCGCGTCGATGTAAACCAACGCGCCGGCAGCATGCGCCATTTTTATGATCCGGGCCACAGGATTGATCGTTCCAAGCGAGTTGGATGCATAACCCACAGCCAGCAGGCGCGGTTTTCGCTCCAGGGCTTTTTGCAAATCATCCAATTTCAGGGTGCCGTCTTCAACGTCGAAATCCACCCAATTGACTTTTACTCCTCGGTCCTGTGCGGCCAATACCCAGGGCGTGACGTTGGCATCATGGTCAAGACGGGTAACCACGATCTCATCCCCTTCCTCCCACTCCCTTGAAATCGAACGGCTGATATGAAGCGTGAGAGTGGTCATATTGTTGCCGAAGACGATCTCCCCGGGGGATGACACGTTGTAGAAGTCTGCCATGGCACGATGGGCTTCATCCAAAACGGCGTCGGATGCAATGCTGGTTTCAAATACCCCCTCGTGGTTGGCGTTGCATTCGATTAAATAACGATTGATGCGGTCAAGGGATTGTTTGGCAATCTGGGTACCGCCCGGGTTATCAAAGAAAACAGCGGGGCGATTCAAGGATGGGAATTGCTGACGAATTAGGCCGGGATTCAAAGACATGGAAGTCTCCTTTAATGAAATTCAGACACTGACATTGTATACTGGAATTGTACCCCACAGAAAAGGAGGCAACATGTTTGATAAAATTCTATTGGCTGTCGATGGCTCGGAACACGCACTGCATGCTGCGCGCAAGGCCGCTGAACTGGCTCGCGCCATGCCCCCCAGGGAGTTTCGCGTCGTGATTGTCTACGATATCATTCCGATGTACCTGGGCGAACCCAACATGCAGTTTGCAATTAATAATCGCAAAACGGAAGCGGAGGAAATCCTCAATAAAACATTAAAAGAAATCGGGGAACTCACCTGTGAAATCCATACCGAGATATTGGAAGGAGACCCGGCTACATCCATTATTGAGGTGGCAACCACACGCAAGAGCGACCTGATTGTGATCGGTTCGCGCGGCCTCGGCAGGCTGGCCGGTTTGTTATTGGGAAGCACAAGTCAAAAAGTTGTATCCCATGCCCCCTGCCCGGTGCTCATTGTCCGCTAGCGCGGCGCTCTGCTGCCAAAAAATCTTCGGGCGTGTTCAGATTCAAAAAACATAAACCCGCTGGATCAAAGGCTTTGAATTCATTGGGCAATAATGTCCGCACCCTAACTTGCGGGAACCAGGCAATCACCTTCCACTGGTCTGTATCCATTGCTGCTTCAATGGCAGGAAGACAAGTCTCGCGGCGATACAATGCATGGAGAGGTTCATAGCCTGCGTCCGTTTTTGCGATGACAACATCCGCCTCATCCTTGACCATGAGCCTGTGGCTGCTTTCGAAAAAATTTTTACTTGCGAAAGGCATGTCACAGGCCACCACCGCCACGAACGGAGAGGTGGCGGATGAGATGGCAGTGTAGAGTCCCCCCAGGGCGCCGCGCCCAGGCTTGAGGTCCGAAACAAGGCGCAGGCGGTGCACTGAGCCTGTTAATGTGTTAAGGAAACCATATTCAGCGGGACGATTCGTCGTTACAATCATTTCATCCGCGATGGATGCGAGACGTTCGATCACATGTTGAATGAGCGGCCTCCCCAGAAAAAGTTTCAGGGCTTTATCTTCTCCCATGCGGGAAGATTGCCCGCCTGCTTGAATGACAACGGTTAACATGGGTCTATTATAAGTGCAATGGGATGATGAGTTCACTGGCAAATACACTGGATGGCTTGACGGCTGAAGGCGAGTTATATGAAAAGCTCGAAGATAACTCGCTGCGTTGCTTCGCGTGCGGGCATCGTTGTTTAATACGCGAGGGCCGGCGCGGGATCTGCCAGGTGAGATTTAACGAAGGCGGGACATTACGCGTACCGCATGGGTATGTGGCTGCATTACAAAGTGACCCGATTGAGAAGAAACCTTTTTTTCATGTCATGCCAGGCTCCAATGCCTTCACCTTTGGCATGCTGGGTTGTGACTATCACTGCCCATATTGCCAAAACTGGCTTACCTCGCAAGCCCTGCGCGACCCCGCTTCAGATATTGCGGGGCAATACATTCGCAGGATAACTCCGCAAAAAATCGTGGGACTTGCCCGCAGCGCAAAAGCTTCGGTGATCGTCTCATCCTATAACGAGCCATTAATTACAAGCGAGTGGGCGGTTGCAATTTTCAAGGAAGCAAAAGCAAATGGATTGATGTGTGCGTATGTTTCAAACGGAAATAACACGCCCGAAGTGATGGAATATATTGCGCCGTATCTGGATGCATACAAAATTGACTTGAAATGTATGAGCGATAAAAATTATCGCAGGTTGGGCGGCACATTGCAGCACACCCTGGACGGCATTAAGCGCGCACGCGAAGCAGGTCTTTGGGTGGAAGTGGTGACCTTGGTGATTCCCGGCTTCAACGATTCAAATGAGGAATTGTGGGAAGCCGCGCGTTTCCTCGCAGGTTTATCTGCCGATATTCCCTGGCATGTGACGGCTTTCCACAAGGATTACAGGATGACGGAGCCTGATAACACCGATGCCAGGACGTTGATCCGCGCGGCGGAGATCGGGCGTGAGGCCGGCTTGAGGTATGTCTATGCTGGGAATTTATCGGGAAATGTCCGGGAGTATGAGGATACTCTCTGCCCGGCATGCAGCACTCGGCTGGTAAAAAGAAGCGGGTATGTCATCCGCGAATACAAGCTTACGCGGGATGGAAAATGTTCAAAATGCGGGCAAAAAATCGCCGGGGTCTGGCCTGAGACCCCGTCCACGGTAGGGTTGGATGGGGGTGGACACCCCTTGCCTATTTGGTAGATTTCACATTTGTTGTATAATCTACCCCTATCAGGAGATATGAGGGAGAAGGATTTTCCTCTATACTCCATTAAACCATTTTCTCTTTAAGGAGGAGAAACATGAAACGAAACCTTTCTGTACTACTTTCGTTGATGGTGCTGGCGAGCTTTGTGCTTGCGGCTTGTGGTGGCGCTGCCACCGAAGCACCTGCACCTGTAGCACCAGTAGCGCCCGCTACTGAGGCGCCTGCAACCGAAGCCCCTATGGCTGCCTATGAAGGCATGATGGTCGAGTCACCGGATTGCGAATATGGCGGCGAATTCAAGTCCATCGAAGCAGTGGACGAAATGACCGTCAAGGTCACGCTCTGCGTGCCTGACCCAGCCTTCCCCTCGAAGATCGCTTTTACAGCCTTTGCGATTCAGCCCTCTGAATATATTGAATCCACTGGCGGCAAAGGTGACTTGCTTGAGAATCCCATCGGCACCGGCCCATACATGATTGAATCATGGGAACGTGGCAACCAATTGGTCTTAAAGGCCAACCCGGACTTCTGGGGTGATAAGGCTTTGAGTGACACCCTGGTCTTCCGTTGGAGTACTGAATCTGCCCAGCGCCTGCTTGAATTGCAATCCGGCACCGTTGATGCCATTGACAATCCGGGCCCGGATGATTTTGCAACCATTGAAGCCGATCCCAATCTGCAGTTGATTCCGCGCGAAGCATTGAGCATTTTCTATATCGGCTTTAACAACAATCCGCAGGTGGAAGGCTTTGACAACAGCACCAACCCGCTTGCGAACGAACAGGTCCGCCAGGCGATTGCCATGGGCATTGACCGCGGGCGCATTGTGGACAATTTCTATCCCCCAGGATCATCCGTCGCTTCACATTTCACCCCTTGCTCCATCCCGAATGGCTGCGTTGGTGATGAGTGGTACGAATTTGATGCTGCAGCTGCCAAAGCCCTTTTGGCCGAAGCCGGTTACCCGGATGGTTTCGAAACCGTGTTGAACTATCGCGACGTTGTGCGTGGTTACCTGCCCGATCCTAATGTTGTGGCGCAGGACATTCAGGCTCAATTGAAAGCGAATCTGAATATCACTGTTAATATCGAAGTGATGGAATCCGGCGCTTTCCTGGCTGCAGGGGATGCTGGCCAATTACAGGGCCTGCACTTACTCGGTTGGGGCGCTGATTATCCTGACCAGACCAACTTCCTAGGTTACCACTTCGGCGCCGGCGCTTCCAAGCAGTTCGGCGATCATTGGGATGACATCACCAGTGCGTTGGAAAGTGGCGCTCAGTTGGCTTCCGATTCTGCTCGCGAACCCTTCTACACCACCGCCAACAATGCCATTCGCACTCACGTGCCTATGATCCCGGTTGCATGGGGCGGCTCCGGTGTGGCTTACAAGGCTGGTCTTGAAGGGAACCCGCACTCCAGCCCGCTCGGCAATGAATCCTTCAGTGTTGTATCCAATGGCACCGGCACATTCGTCTGGATGCAGAACGCCGAACCGATCTCGCTATATTGCGCTGATGAGACCGATGGCGAATCCCTGCGCGCTTGCGAACAAGTTACACAGTCCCTGTTGGCCTACGAAATTGGTGGCACAGCAGTGGAGCCATCCCTAGCTGAATCCTACGAAGCCAGTGATGACCTGACCGAGTGGACCTTCCACCTGCGCCCAGGTGTGAAATTCCATGATGGTTCATCGTTCGATGCGAATGATGTCGTGGTTTCCTTATCTGTCCAATGGGATGCTGCAAGCCCACTTCACACCGGTAACACCGGTGCGTTCTCCTACTGGAGCGGCCTTTTCGGCACGTTCCTGAACGCTCCTCCGGCCCAGTAAGATCAATTTAGCACATTTATTAAAGCCCCCCGTCAATAAAAGTATCTTGACGGGGGGCTCCCCAAATCATTATGACCACTTATATTATCCGACGACTTCTGCTCAGTATCCCGGTGCTGTTTGGCATTTTGTTTGCCACATTTGCGCTGGCTCGCTTAATTCCCGGTGACCCGTGCCGCGCCATGCTCGGGGAGAAAGCCACCAAAGTGGTCTGTGACGAGTTCAACCATCGTCACGGTTTGGACAAACCCATTCCAATTCAGTTCGGGGTATATGTTAATGAAATCGTTCATGGCGATTTTGGAAACTCCTTCCGCTATTCCAAGCCCATCACTGACTTGCTCATGGAACGGTTGCCCATCACCGTTGAATTGAGTTTTGCAGCACTCCTGATCAGCATTTTTATAGGCATTCCATTGGGTGTGATTTCCGCAGTGCGCCATAATTCATGGGCGGATGTGGTCACCATGTTATGGGCTAATATAGGCGTATCCATGCCTGTGTTTTGGCTGGGATTAATGCTGGCTTATATTTTTGCGCTCGCATTAAAAGATACACCATTTCAACTACCACCATCAGGCCGTCTTTCTCCCGGACTCATTACCATTCCATTTTTTGAAATATGGGGGCTTGAACTTACCGAGGGCACTTTTTTCTATAACATTTCAGATTTCTTCAGCCGCATGAATCTTTTCAATTCCGTACTCTCCGCAAATTGGGAAGTCTTTAAGGATGCGATCAAGCATTTGATCCTGCCCGCGTTCGCGCTCAGCACCATTCCCATGGCGCTGATTGCCCGTATGACACGCTCTGCCATGCTTGAAGTGCTTGGGCAGGATTACATTCGAACAGCGCGGGCTAAAGGGCTGGCCCGCCGTGCTGTCATCTTAAAACACGCTTTTCGTAATGCTTTACTACCCCTGGTTACCGTGATCGGTTTATCTTTAGGCGGCCTGTTGGGCGGCGCGGTATTAACAGAAACCGTTTTCAATTTATCCGGGGTCGGACGTATTTTATATGACGGCATCACAGCCCGTGACTATGGCATTGTGCAGGGGTTTACTGTCGTCATTGCAATGTTCTTCGTTTTATTAAATCTGATTGTGGATGTTTCCTATGCCTATCTTGACCCCCGCATCCGCCTGAACTAGGAATTGATCATGGCTACCATCACCGCAACACCGGCGAAACCGGATTCTGAAGCCCTCGCTCTTAAATCGACGAGCCTCTGGCAGATCACGTGGCACCGGCTTTTTCGGCGTAAATCATCCATTGTTGGCATGATCATTTTGGCCATGCTGGTGACAATTGCCCTTACTGCCCAATGGATCGCCCCCTATAGTCCCACGCTTTCCATGTTGGATGTGAACCCGCCGCAGAACGTTCAAAAGCGCTCCTCCCCTTGTATCTATCTTTTGGGATGTCCGCAGGATCAGCCGCAGCATATCATGGGCACGGACGGCAACCTGCGCGACGAGTTCAGCCGCATGTTGTATGGCGCACGCCTGAGTTTGATGATCGGCCTCTCCACAGTCACCTTCTCCATCATTATCGGCACCATTCTTGGCGCGCTGGCCGGCTATTTTGGCGGCTGGATCGATAACCTCATTATGCGCGTGATGGATGTGTTATTGGCATTTCCCTCCCTTTTACTGGCTATCGCCATCGTGACGGTCCTTGGCCCCGGACTTATCAATGCCCTGCTTGCGATTGGCATTGTCTCCATCCCGGCCTATGCACGTGTTATGCGCGCCTCCGTGCTGTCTGTGCGTGAAATGGACTTTGTATCCGCAACCCGCTCGTTGGGCGGCAACACTTATGAGATCCTTTTCAAGTGTATCCTGCCCAATGCTTTAACCCCGCTAATCGTACAGGGGACTCTCGGCATCGCCACCGCTATTCTGGATGCGGCCGCACTCTCCTTTCTGGGTCTCGGGGCACAGCCGCCCACGCCTGAATGGGGCTCCATGCTTGGCGCGGAACGTAATCAGGTTTTCACCGCTCCCCATCTTGTTTTCTATCCCGGGCTTGCCATCATGCTCACCGTGCTTTCCTTCAATTTGATCGGCGACGGCTTGCGCGATGCGCTTGATCCAAGACTGGTACATGTAAGCTCATAATATTTGTAACCCATAGATTCATACTCTCCCCAGATACCCTTCCATCAATTACAATTAATTACAGCAGGATGAATTCCATTTCATCATCCTGCTGTAATTTTTTATTTGTCGTGTTTACAGCACTTAATCGTGAATTCACCCCGCAGGATATTGCGTAAGGTGACTTAGTAACGAATCTAAATGGAGAACTCAATGAACCGCGATGAAGCTCTTGCCCTTGTACGTGAATTTGTTAAAAGTGAAAGCCTTGTGCGTCACATGCTGTCTGTGGAAGCTGCCATGCGGTTTTATGCAGAGAAGTATGGTGAAGAGGTTGAATTATGGGGATTGATCGGTTTGCTCCATGATTTTGATTGGGAGATTCACCCGACTTTGGAGGAGCATCCACAAAAGGGGTCAGCGACCCTGCGCGAGCGCGGTGTGAGCGAAGAAGTCATCCAGGATATCTTGAGCCATGCGGATCATACCGGCATCCCGCGTGATAGCCTCCGCAGAAAAGCGCTTGCCGCCTGTGACGAGGTGACAGGCCTCATCACAGCCGTTGCCCTGGTGCGCCCATCGCGCTCTTTATATGACTTTGAAGCCAGGTCTGTCAAAAAGAAATGGAAGGACAAGGCTTTCGCCGCTGGCACGGACCGCGGCGAAATGGAACAAGCCGCAAAAGAACTCGGCGTGGACATCTGGGAGCATGTCGGCAATGTCATTCAAGCCATGCGCAAGATCGCGCCGGATTTGGATCTGGTGGGAAATATCACTCCTTAACAAACGACGATTTGGATGACCCACTTTTAACCGAGACGCATGTGGGGCCAGTCCATTTGCATGTGCGGAATCATCAAGAGGCTGTGGATTTAGGGACGTTCATGGCGTTATAATTCACCCATCGGAATCAGGAAATCAAATCATGCACATATTAGTAACCAACGACGATGGGGTGCAAGCGCCTGGACTTTTGGCTCTCGCGCAGGAAATGCGCAAACTTGGCAAAGTGACCGTCTTTGCGCCCGATAAAAACTGGTCCGCTTCGGGACATGTCAAAACGATGGAACGTCCATTGCGGGTGCGGGAGACATTGCTCGCAGATGGGACCAGCGCCTTCATGTCCGATGGCGCGCCATCGGACTGTGTCGCGCTGCCTTTGCTTGGTTTGATCGAGGAGCAGATCGACCTGGTTGTTTCAGGCATCAACCCCAATGCAAATATCGGGCATGACGTCACCTATTCGGGCACTGTCACTGCCGCGATGGAAGCTGTGATCGCTGGCGTGCAAGGTATTGCAGTTTCACTCGACTCGCCCGAAGGGCATAATGGCACACTGGATTATTCGTGCGCGGCATCTGTGGCGCGGCGCGTGGCTGAAAAAGTGATTGCCGATGGCCTGCCTGAAGGTGTGGTGATGAACGTCAACGTGCCATATTTGAAAGAGGGCGAACTCAAGGGATTTATGATCACGCGTCAGGGGTTGCGCGTCTATCGCGATGCGCTGGATGTCCGCACAGACCCGCGCGGCAAACCCTATTATTGGATCGGCGGCGAAGCGCCCACAGGCGTTATTGAAGAGGGCACAGATTTTGGTTCGCTGGCCCAGGGGGTTGTGTCCATAACGCCGCTGCAATTGGATCTGACCCATTACAAGGCGATGGATGTATTGAAGAAGTGGAGATTCTGATGAACTTCCTTCAAAAACTCTTCAGCGGCGCCTCCGCCAGGCCAGAAAAGCGCTACTACACATTCAAAGTCAAATGCCTGCGCTGCGGCGAGACCATTGCTGGGCGCGTGGATCTGGACAACGACCCCAGTGTGGAATATGAGTCAGACGGTGAAGCGTACTACGTCCGCAAAGTATTAATGGGCAACGGCAGGTGTTTTCAACGGGTGGAGGTCGCTTTCAAATTCACGCCAGCCCGAACCTTGACCGAAGAACAGATCACTGGCGGCGAGTTCATACCATAGTTTACCGACTGATAATGCGCCGTCTTTCAATTGTCCTGATCGTTCTGCTCGCCGCGTTACTTATTTCTCAAGCCGTGTTCTCTTTGCAATGGCCCATCGCCCACGATGAAGCGCCGCTTTTCTATGAAGCGTTTCTCATGCACAGCGAGGGCCGCCTCCCTTATCGCGACATCTTCGATTTTCAAATGCCGGGCAGTTATGCGGCATATTATGTATTCGGCTCGCTGACAAGTTTCAGCGCCTTCCGCATTCGCATTCTCGATCTCCTGATTCTCGGGACACTTCTTGCGATCACCTATGGCTTCATGCGCACGTTTGGCAAAACCTCCGCCTGCGCGGCGGGCATCCTTTTCGGATTGAAATATCTTCAAGGCGGTCCATCCATCTCGCTTCAACGCGAATATCTTTTGCTCATCTTCATCGCGCTTGCTCTTTTGGTGGGAATGCGTGACTCTCTGACTCTCAAGCGCAGACTCAGCCTCGGCCTTCTCTTCGGCCTGGCGGCAGTCATCAAACCCCACGCCGCGCTCGGACTGCTCCCCTTCCTGCTCTTTGACATCGCCGACATTTCCAAACGCCTCCACATTTCCCTGCCCAATGCCGCCGCGAAAAGCATTATGCCTGCCGCAATTGGATTTATGCTTCCAGTTTCTCTTGTCATTGCATGGCTGGCATGGACAGGCGCATTAACTCCCTTTCTTAACATCGCCACAAATTACTGGCCTCTGTATTCTCAGATCAACGGTCAACTGGAGATCACGCCTCAAGCGGAGCGAATGTCCTTTTTGCTGGATCAGGCCTGGCGTCTCGGTGGAAGCGGACTGTGGCTAATTCCCGCGCTGATTGGAATCCACCGAAATCAAAACAGGCAAACCTATCTGCTGGCAAGCCTTGCTTTATGTTATGCAATTTATCCCGCGCTATCAGGCCAGTTCTTTCCATATCACTACATTCCATTTGTTTACCTCGTTATTCTGTTAGCGTCGCTATCCATCTCGACCAGCCATCATCCATCCTTCACCCTCAACCTGCTTGCCTCTTTCAGCTTGCTTGCCGTGATTCTCATCGACATTCGCCCTTCGCAAACCTTCATCCGACAACTCGAGGGCAAATCCATGGCCACATCCACGGACCGCGCGGATGAGATCGCGCGCTTTCTTGAAACAAATCTTGAAGAAGGTGGCACCGTTCAACCATTGGATTGGACGGGCGGCACTTTGCTTGCCATGCTCGAAACCCGCGCGCGCATCGCCACACCGTATGTCTTTGACTTTTATTTTTATCATCATGTTTCAAACCCATACATCCAAAGCCTGCGCGCGGACTTCATGAATGAACTGCAAAAATCATCTCCGCGTTTCATTGTCGAAGTCACCGCCCCGGACAAGCCCTGGGTCTCAGGTGAAGATACCTCCCGCGAGTTCCCCGCATTGCGAGCGTTTCTGGATGCGAATTATGACGTTACAATCCAGAAGGATGCTTATATGATCTATGAAAGGCGTTAAACGTCATTGCGAGCAGGATGCTCTTTCCGACGAAGCAATCTCTTATTATGCGGGGGTTGCTTAGGCGGGAGAGTACTGCCCTCGCAACGACATAAATAATTATGCAAACTCGCTGGTTCACACGTGTTACCTATCTATATCTCACCATCCCCTTCATCATCTTTTGCATGGGATGGCTGCGATTGTCAATTGCGATTCCCGTAACTGCAATCATCCTTTGGGTATTGTGGCTGCTGTGGACACCAAGGTCTGGAGACTTTGGTAAAAATCGGCAGGATTTGCATTCCCTGATCCCCGTCATTCTCGTGGCAGGCTTGTGGGTCTTCCTCTCCGGTGTGGGCGGATACGCCTTCCAAAACTGGGACCATCACTGGCGCAACGCAGTTTTGCGCGATCTTATTAATTTTGACTGGCCAGTGGTTTATTCCTCCGCCGAACGCGGACCGTTTAAAATGCTCGTCTACTATGTGGGCGATTGGCTTCCGGCTGCACTGGCAGGCAAATTCCTGGGCTGGAAATTCGCCAACTTTATCCTCTTCCTGTGGACCTGGCTGGGCATTTTTCTCGTGGCATTGAATCTCAGCAGGGGCGGGGATACCCAGTCCCTGCAAAAAACATCACCCCTCAAAATAATTCTTTTCCTGATCTTCTTCAGCGGCATGGATGCGCTTGGCACGCTGATCCTCGCGCCGGAGTACCCGACTCTTTTTCCCGCCATCCAGCATCTTGAGATCTGGGCAGGCGATTTGCAATATTCCTCCTTCACCACGGGTTTATTTTGGGTATTTAATCAGGCTGTGCCGGCCTGGTTATGTGTCTCGATTTTTATCACCCTGGGCCGCAGCCCTGGGAATAGCGCGACCCTTCAGCCACAAAAAGCACTGCCTCAGAGTGATACAAGAGGATTATTATCATTCATCTGGTCGCTTTGCTTTTTCTTCGCCCCGCTTGCTTCCATTGGGTTATTGCCATATCTGCTGATCGAGTGGATCAAACAAACGGATATCAAAAAACCATTAAAAGACATCCGCTTTGATTTGTTGTTCGCCAGCGCAATCATCGTCATCGTCTCCTATCTTTTCTTTTCATCCAACACCGCCGCCCAGGAGCGTGGATTTCAATCCATCGCGATCAAAGACATGCTCATTTTCTTCTTGCTCGAAGGCGGATTTCTCTGGCTTTTCCTTGCTCCCCGCTTGTGGCGCAACCCATATTGGATGGTCACTGGCTTGCTGCTGTTCTTCATTCCCTACATCCAACTCGGCAGCGGACGCGACTTTGTCATGCGCGCATCCATCGCGCCGCTATTTTATTTGATGATCATGTGTGGTGAAGTTATATTTCATAAAACCACCGCACGCTTTACTCGATTGGCATTGACTGTCATTCTCCTGATCGGCGCGTTGACGCCGCTTTACGAGATCAACCGCTCGATTTACAGAACCTGTGAATACTATTTTGTTTTGGATAAAGATCAACGCAGCACGACTTCGCCCGCGCCCGCCACTCATCTTGAACAGGCGGGGGCGCTGGAATATGAACATCCCAACTCACTGGTTGCGGATGATATTGTCACCCTGCAATTCATGGACGACAAACTTTCGAGAAATTTTATTGCCAATGTCAGGCAGTCGTTGTATTATCGTTATCTATCACCTCGTTGAGGTGTATGACAGGATAAAGGAAAATTATCATGCCCCAATTTACATCTCCACCCAACCCACAGGCCTTTTATGCCCAGGTCTGGGAAATCGTCCGCCAGATTCCGCGCGGAAAAGTCGCTTCTTACGGACAGATCGCAAAGATGCTCCCGCCGCCTGACGGCGTGGAGATTGAAACCTACATCTCGTTTGGTCCGCTTTGGGTGGGTGGCGCGATGGCGCATTGTCCCGACGATGTGCCCTGGCAGCGCGTGATCAACTCGAAGGGCGAGATCAGCGTGAGGGACGGCGCAGGCGCGCGCAGGCAGCGTCTTTTACTTAAAGAGGAGGGCGTGCTTTTCAACCCGCGAGGTCGTATCGATTTCAAGCAGTATGGCTGGAATGGCAGGAAAGATGAAAACGCTCCTCAACAAAAGTTGCTTTAATTGGTGAGAAATCGATACAGGCATGGTGTCTCAGGATGGAAAGTGGTCGTACAATTGACTTAGTCAAGCGCTGGAATATCAAATACGACGTTTTCATCTCCTACAGCCACAAGGACGAAGAGTGGGTTGATAAGTGCCAACTGGGAAGCGTTAGACAGGACGATTTATGCAAAAACGGAAGAGAAATATCCAATAGTCGGTAACCATGAATCCAAAGACAATTTTGATTTCTGTACTGTTGATCATAATAAGCGACCTCATAACGGGGATCATCAAAAAATCACCCCCATATCTAATAGCGCCATTTGTGCGCTTGTGGAAAGAAACGATCTACTTACGCAATATTATTCATAACGACCGCTTTATTGTGTGGGGCACGCAATCGAAGCGGTATGTTGCTCTACAGGCGGTCAAGGCAAAGGAGGCACACCAAGATAAGGCAATACCAGTGATAGAGCTATTGAAGTTAAGCATTAAAGATAGCAGGCCTGTTATCTTGTTGGGAGAACCAGGTGTGGGTAAAACAACATCTTTGCAAGTACTCACCTATCACATAGCACGTCATGGCTATATTATCAATATTCTCCTATGGGTTGTTCTAATCTTTGTTGCTACATCACTGATTTTTGTCGACCCGACTCTAACTTTAATCTGGCTATTTTCTTTTTTCCTATTCGAATTTCTAGTGCATCGGAATTATGTCCCACTATTCATTGAAGCACGCTCGGACTACCTAGGCGGTGAAGTAAAAAAATGGCGTGACGAACTACTGAAACAGAATTTCGGCGATAAACCGCTTTTTGGTTCTTTCAATCGGGTAGTATGGATAATGGATGGAGTCAACGAGATTGTAGCAAGTGTGTATCCCGTTTTCATTGAAGGATGGAGAGCAGAGTTTATAAGCCAACCGTTACAACGTATAATATTTTCAAGCCGAGAGAGAGAACAACCAACCATACGAATTGGACAAATCTACACACTGAATATTTGCGACTTGAATGATGACGGTGTCTTGAGTTTCTTGTCTGTTTACGGGTATCAAAAAGCACCTTGGTTGACTCAAGCACAACTTCTAGAACAAGCAAGAAGGGACTTTAAGGAATTGCGGGATAAAAAGCTCCTGACAGAGAACGGGGTGGGGCGTAATCCATATTGGTTGAAAATGATAGTGGAAAGCGGTTTATACACTCGTAACAGAGGCTTGTTGTTTCGTAATTTCTCAGAAAAGCTCATACATCGCGAAACTGAAGAAAAACCTGAGGAGCGAAAGAAAAAGCCTGACTGGAAAATTGTGCCACTTAAAATTGAGATGGATGCACTAGCCCATCTAGCATTCTTTATGCAGGAAGAAGGGCAAGTTGGCATCATGGGTGAGGAAAAATGGAACAAGGCACGAGCTATCATTCGTGAAGGAATTGGGGATTTGCCTTTTACTCCTGATGATGTTCTTGGCGAAGCTGAGGCGGCGAGCCTAGTTAGAGTCTCAACGCGCGAACACATAGAATTCGTCCATCAATTAGTACAAGAATTCTTTGTCGCTTTATTCTTAAAAAAGAAGCTGGGCCAAAAGAAGGATTACGTTTTTGTACTGAAAGAACACCCCTTCACAGGGAATTGGGATGAGGTCCTCATTATGTTAGCGGGAATCTACGATCAACCATCAGAGTTGGTTCAATGGTTAGCAGAGCAAACTGTTGCAAGACACCATGTACAATCTGTATTGCTAACATACAAGTGTTATAAGTCAAGTCAAGCCATTGAGAATCCAGAATCACGAGCGGCGACAATAGATGCACTAATTATTCCATTGAAATATCCCTCTGATGGTGACACAACTCGATCATCAATCAAAGCGCTAGTACTCCGCTAAGCTGAACATTTTACATAGATTATACTTGGCGGATGAGAAC
>CAZEGE010000008.1:49433-54627 GCA_964511765.1 uncultured Anaerolinea sp. | reverse complement strand
CCCACATCGTCCTGGCTATCTATGATCGAGCCTTTTCCATTGATCACATCCTCAACGACCCATCTGTCGATCTGATCTCTCTCAGGGACAATGGCGCCGGCATTGTTCAGCACTGCCTGAAAAGCGGTTTGCGGGTCAGTAATGTCAATGCCGCTTGTCCGAAATACTGATTTTTTGGCAAGTGGAAATTCCTCCGGGGAAATAATGCGGACATCCGCGGGTTCCGACTCATATCTGGGATTGGCTACCACATTATCGGAAATAAATAATAAACTGGCTGATGACATTAAATCCGGTATAAATATTTCATAGGCGGAGGATAAATCGATCAATTTGAAATAATTCCCGAGAATGTGCGTTCTTGTTTCAGCCTGGCCAAATTCCACCGCTGCAGATCCCCAGCCATATATGACATTGTTCGAAATTTCAGCCCCCATAATGCCCTCAACTCTTGGATTACGCCCATTGTTGAGCGCAATTAGATTGTGGTGAATGGTTACATCCCTGCCCCGGTCGCCAATGATTAATCCCATGCTATGGGGATCAGTCATGCCACCAATGGCTTCTTCATCCACATGGATGCTATTATTGAGTCCCTGGCTAATAATATTCCATTGGATCGTAATATCATGCACCGTATGATTTTCTTTGGGATCGCTCCATACAGAAAAGTTCTCATCCACCGCCCAACTGACCGACGAATGATCCACGATCACATTGTATACATCTCCCGTCGCAAAATATGTCCCGATATTAATCCCATCGCGGCAACAAGTAGGAGTTCCCTGATCTCCCACCCGAACCCTGATCCCACGAACAATCACATCATGTGTCGCAATCGTAAATTCATCCCCTTTAAGCAGGATGCCATCTCCCGGCGCAGTTTGACCCGCAATCGTAATATAAGGGTTCCTGACAATAAGTCTATCCACCAGCTCTATTGTCCCGCCGACCCGGAAGACAATAAACCGCCTCTCACCATATGGGTCGAGGGGGTCCATTTTCCAGGTATGATCTACTGCCCAGCGCAGGCTGCCCGGATAGTTTTGGCTGTAGACATCGGTGGTATCAAATAAGTTGGTCACAAAAACGATTCGACCAAACCTGCCTCCCTCTGTCACCGCGCCAAATCCTTCGGCGCCGGGGAATGCCGGGAGTGGGATGTGATCAAGTCGATATTGCCGCCAAATGACATAGGTACCAAAACTCGCGACAATGAAAATAATGATCCCTAAAACAACAAGGAACCAGGTTCCAGCGCGCCATTTTTTACGCGTCGTTTTTATATTGAGGTCCTTCATACGAGCCACCTGATGGGTTGGTGTCAAAAGTGAGCGTAAAGCAAAGGGGATCTAAACCGATATTCTTCGCCGCGCCCAAGGGGAAGTTCCATATAAATATTAAGCGGGCCTGATCCTTTTCAAGATCAAGCCCGCTTAATCCTACGTTATTTCGGTTTTATTTTGGAAACATCCGGCCTGCGCCCCGCGCGATTACGAGACCAGCTGATCGATACTGCCGTGATGATCGTCAGCAGGATCAACACTACGGAAACTATCAGGGCGGGGAAAATCCAGGTCGGGAGATATGGGGCTGGAACTCCCGTTTGAATGGAGGGAGGCACGACCTCCAATACTCCAGCTTGAGTCGGAGCAATGCCGGGCGTGATCGTGGTCATATGCGTATTGGCTGTATAGACTTGCTGGTCATTGATCACCGCAAAATTACCTGCGAGCACCCAACTTGACGGTTCTATCAAATGTGAAGCCGCCCAGGTGACACCCTGGATATCGTTACCGACGGCCAGCAAAATGATGTTATCGCCGTTCCACGGAGAAGAAAGCATCTCTACATAACCGGCTGTCGCCTTCGGATCAATTCGATACTTCACCTGCATCTCGGGTTCCATGGCTACATCTTGTCCGAGATCGAAGGGAGCCGGTAAAAAGTTATTGATCTCATTCACAACAGGCAATTGACTGGGTCGTCCGACCATAATAAAGTTATATTTCGAGCGTTCAGTTTCAGGCAATTCGTCCGCGAAGAATGTGGAAAGGGTTGTCACGGGTCCATTGGAACGATCGCCCAGATAACTCGCGACGCTAAAAACATCGCGCCAGGAGTTAAGATCATCCCGTTGTAATACAAATGCCGTCGAACCAAGCGTGGAATCATATATAAATGGCGCAGGATAGGAAATTAAATCATAGTTTGCGGTGGGATTGGTTACTGCGGCCTCGAGCGGGAGATGCAGATTCGATTCAGGCCAAATATTTGCATATACGCCATCCAGATCCGGGTTGATACACCTGTCAACAGGAATTAAATTAACCTTTAATTCGAGAGCGTTGTTGCCCGTTATTACCGCCGACGGTGGAATCGAGAAGCGGGCCAGATTAATAGCCTGATGGGCAGATTCTTCAGTGAGAGAAATACTTCCTATCGGTTTCCCATTGACACTGACAACGATGCCGGCGCGGTCATACTGAAGCAGGGCGGAATGTCCATATTGCAGTTCGAAATATGCGTCTTTTGTGATGGTTTGGCCGGGCGGTATATAGAATATATATCCTGCATAATTGAGGCCAACATCCTTTAGCTCCTTGCCTCCATAGCCCATGTCAGTTAATGTTTGATCGACATGAAGTGATGTGGAAATAGGGGTCGTTCTCACAATATCAACAAGTGATACGTTTGGTGATGCACCCGACCGTAAAATACCTGTGCTGACCGCCTGAGCGGCTTTGATGACAGCCGCATCTGTATTTCCTGAAACAACCAAGACAACCTTATCCTCGCTCCATGGTGAGTTAATCAATTGAACAACGCCATCGTCTGGATTACCGCCAGAATTTGAATAAGCGCCATTGGCTGCAGGCAGCGGAAGATTCAACTGGTTAGAAATCGGCAGGGTGGCAGCCTTTCCGATCAACACAAGGTTGTTGTTTTGGAGTTGTTCGCTGGTTAAATGACCAACCGTATTTAGATCCGTGACAAGCCTGCGCGACGAAAGGTTTCCAAAACCTGCCGCAATTGTCATGGCGCTTTGCAATTCAGCCGCAGTCGGTTGGTCCGGAATGACCACAAGCATTGGGATGGTGATAATGGAACCATCCTGATAGATCGGGGATGGGAAATTAACCAGGTTGGTATCCGGCAAAACTGACTCGTGCGGCAATATCATGCTGGAGCTTGTATGGATGGCAACCAGCATATTCTCATCGAAATCGCATGCCCAGCCACTCTCAAGCAAAAAACGAAGTTGGTACAGCCCGTCCGTTCTGGGAATATCAAAAATTTCCGGCGGGATCTGGAACTGGAAATTTGCCTCCTCTGCCGATTGAATCGAGGCAACACCGATCACGACATTGTTCAGCAAAACAGTAATGCTTCCGGCGGACCCATTAAATGTCCCGGATGCAATCTGAGGATTCTGATTAAATGTACTCGTCATGGATAGGTTAAGTTGCGCTCCCGGCGTCAAACGCCAGTTTGCAGGCAGGCTAAAGTAAATGCTGGTCCCATCAAATGGTCCATTAAGCATAATGTCGCTGGTTATGATTTGGGAGAATGTGACCAAATCTCCGGTCTGGGCTGCGTTCCCGGATACTTGCGCCAGAGATTCCGGCAATCCCAGGGATGCACTTCGAGCGCTGGCTGAATTTACAGCGCCCAGGAGAAGTCCCAGAAAAACAAGGCAAGCGGGAACGGGTTTCAATTTATTAATAAACATGGCTTCCTCCTTCATAGGAATCGATACTTATTCAAAAATTCACAGGAATTTTTTGATTACTTCTGCTCTGGATCAAGTCAAGATACAATTTTTCGATACGGTCAAGCATCTTTGCATAAGGAAACTCGCTTTCTGCACGTTTTCGCGCGGCCACACCCATGCTCCTGGCAAAGTCCACATCTTCGATCAATTTACACACGGCATCCGCCAATCCATTTACGTCTCCTACATTCACCAGGATGCCCGTTTGGCCGTCTACAATCGCCTCGTCTGCGCCGGTTACCCTGGTTGAAATTACAGGTAAGCCGGCTGCCATCGCCTCAAGAATTGCGATGGAGAATCCCTCCCAATGGGAAGAAAGTAGGAAATAATCCAGCGAGATGAGGATGGCCGGAATATTGTCCTGGTAACCTGCAAAATGAAACACATCCTGCAAGCCAAGCGATTGAACCAATGAGCGGGCTTCATGCTCCAGAGGTCCATCCCCCACCCAAAGAAAATGGGCCTGGGGATAGCGAGCATGGACCAGCGCGGCCGCATGGATAAAATCAGCTGGGGCCTTGGCCTCTGTAAATCGGGCTACGATCCCGGTCAACCGGACATCCGCTGGGATGCCATATCCCTCGCGCACTTTCGCACGGTCCACAGAGATCTCGAATGGATGAAGATCGATCCCGGTATGGATCGTAATGAACTGGTCGTCCCTCCCGACAGAATATCGTCTCGCCAGTTCGCGCTCACCATTGGACACCGTAATGATTCGATCCGTGATGCGCGCTGCCATACGCTCAAGAAATGCGTAGAATACAGCCTGAAATCGAGGCGCATTTTCATGAAAAGCAAAATTTGCCGGGCGGTAAACCACTGGAATACCTGTCCCAATGGCGGCCAGCCTTGCAAAGAATCCGGGCTTTGAGGTATGTGCATGGATCAAATCAAATTTTTCGCTCCTGATCAATTTTGCAAGTCTAAAGCAGATCAAAATATCCGAAAACGGTTCGATGCCATCCTTCATTGGAATACTGATCGCTTTCACACCTTCTATCTTGTTGAGGTCAGCGGCCATTATATCGGAGCCTTCCGCAAGACAGACCACTGTAAACCGGTAGCGCGATTTATCGAAGGCCTTGACCAGGCGGCGCGTATACATTCCAACACCACCGCTTGATTTCGCAACTTGCAGAATATGGATACGATCGTCAATCATGCCGCGACTCCATGAGTTGAGATCAAATTGCTGTACAGTGCGACAGTTTTCTCGGTCATGGCAGTCATGCTATAGCGGGACTGAATCCGCTCATGACCATTTTGACCCATTTTGCGGCGAAGGTCAGGATTGTCGATCAAGCGCAGACAGGCATCGGCAAGCGCATTTGAGTTTGAAGGTTCCACAAGAATCCCGCTCTCTCCATCTTCCACTACACTGGGGACTCCATTGACGGCAGTGGAAACAATCGGACG
>CAZEGE010000008.1:0-49333 GCA_964511765.1 uncultured Anaerolinea sp. | reverse complement strand
GGGCGGCCCGCAGAAAATTCTCATGATTCTTTTGCGGTTCAAGGCGGCCGACAATTCCGAGAAGCGGCGTATCAGGGGAAATATTGAATTCTTTTCTGACTGCCAATCCCTCCCGTGATTTTCCTTCGAAACGCTCAATCGAAACCGCATTGGAAATGGTTAACAGTTTCTGCGGGGGAATTCTCAAATAGCGGATTGCATAATCACGCACCTCATCTGCAACGGTTATAATTTTGTCCGCGAATCTGGCCGTAAATCCATAGGTCAGTCCGAACAGCGGATTTTGAGCCCAGGCGTTACAGTTGTGCAATGTAGAAACCAGGACTGGAACCCCAGCTATGCGGGCCGCAAGCCTGCCATGAAAATCGCTCTTGAACAGGTGCGTATGGACAATTTGCGGACGTTCCTTTCGGATTACTTTAACCATTCTCACCAAAAGAAGCGGGTCAACGCGTGCAAGCCACGGAAGATGCGTAACAGGAATTTTCTGATTAACAAAATCTTCAACAAGTGGTCCCGGCTCACAATAAAAAACGGTCGGGTGAAAACCATACGCATCCAACCTTGAGGTTAATTCAAACAGTAACGTCTCAGCGCCACCATATTTAAGACTGTCAATAAAATGGAGAACTCGAATGGGTTCGTTCATTTGCTATTCACCAAATGATTATAGAGCGCGTAATAGCGCATTCCTACCACGGAAAAATCATAATTCTCAAGGATGCGTTGACGCGCCAGCAGGGCCAGGCGCTTCACCTCATTCTTATCGGTCGCCAACCGAATAAGGGCGTCCGCCAATTGATCGACATTATTTGGCTCAACCAGGATGCCGTTTGCGCCATTCCCGAGCGCGTCCATCGAACCCATAATCCTCGTCCCGATACACGCAAGTCCCATGGCCATCGCTTCCAGCAAACTATTCGAAAGCCCCTCACCCAGAGAAGGCAGGACAAATATATCAGCGGCCTGCAAATAGGGTTTCACGTCGTCTACATTGCCGACAAAAGTAACGCGAGACTGAATGCCAAGGTTTTCAGACAAAACCTCCAGCGCTTTTTGCTCTGGCCCCTGGCCCAAAAGGAGCAGGTGCAAGCTCGGATCCACTTTTAAAGCACGTTCGAACGCGGTCAATAAGACAGGCAGTGCTTTCACAGACACAAGCCGGCCGATGAATATGATTACGTTCATTTTGGAAAGATTAAGGAAAGCCTTTGCCGATTCCTTATCTGCTGTGGGTGAAAATTCATTCGCATTGATTCCATTATCCATGCGGAACACTTTGGAACGAGGAAAGCCTTCCGCCAGCAACTCTTCTTCCATTTCATTGGTCAGGGCAACATAAGCGTTCGCCCAGCGCCGCAAAATTCCCAACCGCAAACGACCAAGCCAGGTGGCTGACGACTGTTTGACCGCGCTCGAAAACCCGCTGCTGCTGAATTTTACGATCACGGGTTTCCCGATCAATTTTCCCGCGATCGTCGCGGCGACCGCCGATGAGAATTCCATGTGCGCATGAAGAATATCGAAATGTTTTCGTAATCGTAAAACTCCAAAGAAGGCGCCAATCGTGAATAGGATTGATTTGAACTTACCGGATCCAAATTGTCGAATCCGATAAACAATAAATCCGTTTCGTTTCTCGACCTTCGACAGGCTGCCCACCTTGCGGGTGATTACGCCAACCCAGAGGTTTTTGCCAGACAGATACTCCGCCAGGCGCTCTGCCTGACGTTCCGCACCGCCGACCGGCAAGGGACGAAAGTGATTAACAAGCATCAGAACGCCTTTTATGTTCATGTCAGTTTGCATAGTTCCGGGCCTGTTCATAAATACCGAGCAATTTTTCCATCCATTGACCCGGCGAGTAATTCGCCTCTACAAATCTGCGGGCTGCACCACCGATCTCCTTCATTCTCATGGGGTTTTCAATTAAATAACACATGCCATTAACCAAAGCAGGCATATCGTGGGGCGCGACCATCAAGCCCCGCCCATCCTTCAGGAGGAATTCAGTATCCCCGACCTTTGTGGCCAGGATTGGCAACCCGGCAGCCATCGCTTCCAACATCGAAAGAGACAAACCTTCCCGGTATGAGGAGCTGACATAGATATCACTGGCAGACATCAAGCCTGACACATCATTACGCGATCCTGTAAATCGTACATCATCAACCATGCCAAGTGAAGCCGCCAATGACTTTAATTCGCCCAGCATTTCACCATTCCCCACAACAACTAATATTGCAGAAGGGTGTCTTTCACTCACTTGAGCAAAAGCACTCAACAAATCATGGAGTCCCTTTTCGGGCTTTAACCTACCGACCGTCAATATCAAAAACCGTTGTGAGTCACCGGCAATTTCGTGACGAAGGCTATTGCGTTGCTCCCGGGAAAGCCCAGGGCTGCGCTTCACCGGATTCGAAACGATGACCAACTTCCTGCCAACCAATCTATTCCGGTAAATTTCAGCAGTCATTTGTCCAACTGCGATGACGCGATCAGCGCCGAATCGCAAGAGAAATTGTTCGCTTGAAAAGCGAAGACGGGAAAATCGTCCATTCGGGTAGAAATGCGTACTATGCAAGGTGCCTATCACCGGAATGTTGATCAATTTGCCAGCCAATACGCCGAGAATATTGGAATGCCGCAAATGTGTTTGCATCACATCTATTCTTTCGTTCCGTAAAACCTTGAGCAATTTCGGCAACGCAGTAGGGTCATACAGTTTGTTAATCGTAAGAAACACAACACGCACGCCCAAAGATTCCAGTTCGGCAATGAGTCCATCGTTCGAACCTTGCGTTGTGAGACTGATCACTGTGACTTTAAGAGCGCGCAACTTTGCCTCTTCTGCAAAAATCACCAGCAATTTTTGCGCACCACCAATCACCAGAGAATCAATCAGATGAGCAATGTGCATGGTTATCCATTGCTGACAGTTACAGCAGAACGCATCCTGAACACAATCTCCAGGACGACTTGACGTTGTAATATCCATAAAGCCAGACCATAGGTGAGCCCGCCAGAAATTACCCCCAGAGTCAGTTGCTGCCAGGATGGCAGGCTTGAGCTTGCAAATAATATCATTGCAACCATGATGGACATCAAAGCGCCGGCCATGATCGCAGGCTTAAAGGCGTTGACCAGGTTTGATATTGAAATGTCCAGCATACGCGATGCGACATACAGATTCAGCACCACGCTGACGAAGGCAACTGCCGCCTGCATCCAGCCGACAACCGCTATCGATTTCGCATAAATAACAGCCCACCATAAAGTGGGAAAAAGCAATATCAACTGCGCTAAGCCCAGCCAGGTAATGATCTGCGGCCGCCCATCCGCCTTGTAAGCATCGCCGGCATTATAGACAAGGGAAAGAAACATGCCATATAAAGCAATCCCCCGCAGGGCAGGGATCATATCGCTCCATTTATCAGTGAATAAAGTCAGAGTAAGCGGACGGGCGACAAGGGCCAGCCCCAGTCCCATCGGAATGGTGATCAATGAAACATATCTTGCAACCAAAGTAAATCCCTTGCCCAAACTACCGGGAACGTCACGCATGTGCGTAAAGACCGGAAAAATGACGGATCCTATAATACGTGCGAACATCAAAATAACCAGGTCAGGCAGCCGAAACGCCAGCGTGTATGCGCCAAGCGCCTCAGAACCGAGATAACGGCCGACGAGTAAATAATCGAGATTCAATAAAAGCACGCTCAGTAAATCCATGCCGACGATGTTGACTCCAAAGTTCATGAGTGAACGTGCAATTTTCAGATCGAAGTTAAATGTCGGATGCCAGGGTGTGACAAACCACAGGGTCATTGATGAAATCAACGACCCGCTGATCTGTCCCCATACCAGACTCCATGCGCCAAATCCAAAATATGCAAATCCGATGGAGGTGGCGCCTTTTGTAAATGCCATAAACAGGTCCGGCAGGATGCTTCGACCAAAAGCTAATTTCTTGCTTAACACGGAAGCATGCGTATTCCCCAATGAATTGATTGGGAAGGTAAAAGCAAGTGCGCGGATCACTGGAACAACACGCGGATCGCGGAAATATGCGCCTATAAAAGGTGCCAGAACCCAGGCCACCCCCAGAAGAACCAGGCCAAAAAGCAATCCGATCCAAAAGGCCGTTGTAGGGGTTCGCTCATCTTCGGAATGAAAGATGACTGCGGGTCCAATCCCTAGATCGCGAATGATGTCCAAAAAGTTAATTGCGGTAACTGCATATCCCACCAAACCAAAATCATCCTTTAAAAGTAAGCGGGCCAGCAAAATGGTGCTTACCAAGACCATCATTTTACCGCTAAAGAAAGTCAAATACTTCCATGCAGCACCGTGAATTGTTGCCTTGCCAAGGTCAAAACGGGGCGAGGAATCATACATATTAGGCCATCTTCGAATTGTTCAACCTGTCCTCAGCCAACTGCCCGCCTGCCAGGGATTTGAACACTTGAGGTGCCGACCATGCAATTCCCAATAAAAGCCAAAGATAGCGTATGTGAGAATCGTGCAGGAAGGTCGCCGCAACAAGATAGCCGGCCAAACTCGCTGTCACCGCATGATAGATATTTGCCATCTCCGTCAAATTTTTCTTTAAGAAGGATGCATTTGTACGTTGTAAGACGCGGAAAGTTGAGTAAATGATCGCCAGAAAAGATAATAGACCAAATATGCCCCGCTCTGCCGCGATTTCAAGATACAGGTTATGCGCCGATTGAGCTTCATGTGAGAGACCTAATTGACGCGCATAATAATCAAAATTAGTGTTGAAGTTCCCCACACCAACTCCCAAAATAGGATGATCCGAAAACATCGTCCAACCAATAACATTAGCTGCGATACGGCCCTGCAAGGCTGAATCTATTTTGGCAGATGTGTTACCACCGGGCAATAACTCGAACAAAGTAGTAAAACGTTGTGTATACTGGGCAGGGAGATACTGGAAAGTAAGGAAAAGTAGTATTCCGAACACGAGAATACCCGCATAGGAACGCGAAGGTTGTCTAATGAAGATTAAGAAAATAAGGAATCCGACTGCCAATAAGGCCAGGTATCCGCCACGTGAAAATGTATATAAAATTGTAACCAATATAACGATTAATCCCCACCCCGCCAGAACCCGCAGGATTATTTTCTTTTCATGCAGTAATCTTTCAACTGCAAAAGGGACCAGCGCAACCATAATCTGGGCATAATAGTTGGCATCGCCAATGGATCCCCAGAGACGAAAACTTCCCCCACCCTTCTCCAATACCCGGCCGAAGCCCCAGAATAAATTGCTGATATCGCCGGTCACAACCTGATAAGTGGAAATCGTACCCATAAATATCCCTGCGCCAATTAATGACCAGATCGCCCATTTGATCTGGACCTGTTTTTGCAGAAGGAAAATAACAACCAGGCCAATTACGGCATTTTTAAGGTGATAAAGCAGGGTCTCTTTTACCAGCCCCGGATCGAAAGCAAAGAATACGGTTAAGTATCCGAGAAACATAAAAATTCCAAGCAGCACAGTCAGTTGAAACCACCCTTCGAATTTATCCTGGAAGATAAATCGACGGGCCAGTATCACAACGCCGAGTAACCCTATTAACGGCTGAGTAATGGATGGAAATCCAAAGCGGGCGATGAGCACATCAGACAGATTGGTGTAAACTACGACAATTAACGCCGAAAGACCCAACTCCGGTCTGATAATTGCAATAACCAACAAGAACAGACCCAGAATTACCAACGGCAAAAGAGTAGCAAAATCAAGATTCATAGTTTCACTTAGTCATTTCCATTAACTATAAAAAATAAATGGCGACCACATCCAAAGCCCCAAAGCTCCTTTTCAAATTGAACGCATATTTCAAAGGAAACTCTCACTGAGATCAGCGTCCTGGCTTTCCAAAAAACTTTAGGGTCCACGTTTATTAACTATCTGGGGAGTCGCCTTACACACCCAACCCTGATTCCCAGAGCGCAGTGAAAAGTCTCTCCCGTGGAAAACCGAGGTTTTTCGCTGCACTTGGAATGAGACTGCGCAAGGTGATCCAGGTAATTACAATGCTTCTACTATATTATATGGGCATGATACGGGCAATAAAGATGGTTACGGTATCACAAAAGTAGCAGGATACCGATCCTTCGGTTCTCAACATCACTGCCAGAAGGGATTCTTAAACGTCCAAATATAAACCGGCTGTGTATTGTCACGACGCGCCTGACTCAGGGCGGTATCCGCTTTCTCAAGTATTTCTTGAGAGGTGATCTTGTTGCTGTATTCAGCCCCGCCGATATGAGGATCAAGATAAACCGCGGTTCCCAACGGGCTGAGATCCATGGGAGCTATTAGCACCTGGTAAATTCTCTCAAAAATCCGGTTCGCTGCCATGCCCGAAGTATTGGGTAACATCACGACAAAAGTCACATCATCCCAGCGGCCGATCATATCATTACCACGCAACTCCTTTTGCAATGAATCAGTCACCTTTATCAATATCGAATGCAGGCTCGCCACCGGTATGGTTCCGAGCATATCTCGTAAACCATTCAACTCGATGAAACCAAATGTAAGCAGATTGTCAGGGTTTTCAGCAAGTTCATCATCGATCAGGCGCGGGAAATAGTGTTTGTTATATACACCAGTGACGCTATCCATCCGCAGACGCTTGCGATACGCATCCATCGGGATCCGTAGCTGTTCCCGTAATATGACGATAGCTGCGCCGCCCACAAGGCCAAGTACAAAGGCAATGCTTGCATCCTGCAATGGCAGTGGACTGATCGGAATTATTGGCGGAGTAGCGACATCCAGGAAATTAATGTCAAAGACCTGGTTTGTTTCCTGGGTATATGCGATCGTTTGATATCCCACCGAATTAGCGAGCACAGCAACGGTTTGCGGGTTTGGTCCCGTTGCGCTCAATTCAAGGATGCTGGTGTTGGGGAGGACAACTGCTTGATATCTATAATCAATTATGTCCTTGGGTTGAAGATTCAACAATGCCAGCGTATCAGCATAAACGCGTTCGCTGTTCATGATCTCCGCATAAGTGGTCACCACTGTAACCTTATCAAGAACATTCAAGCTATCGAGTACGGATTGGCCACTTGTCAACGATGCATTGGGGGCAATAATGAATCTCGCAGTAGCTCGATATACAGGCACGGCCAGAGACGTGGCAATCAGAGAAAGAACCAGCCCGATTAACCCAGTGAGCAAAATCAGCCACCAGCCTTTTTGTAACATTTTTAGGTAAAGTTTGGTTTCCATTTCTCTCCATCCATTTCATTGACTCACCTTACGCGCCCTGCATATCAGATAAACAACCTTTTTGCTTAAGTTTTCAGGTTTTATGCGGATATGACGGTTAAAAATACGCTCTCGTTACAGGTGAGGGAAGGTTGACTTAAATATTATTACCTTTTATATGAACGAACAAGTGGCATAATTGACCATTTTTATCAGGCTTTCCTAAAACAGACAAAATCATCAATTGATAGCACCGTCCTGCAGGTTCTTAAATTCAATTTATTATACCTTGAGTCTTGAGCATGTTTATTCTTAACAGAAACAGGGAGTGCCCAAGATCAATAACAAAAAGACTCGTCATTCCCTTACAGGGACGATGTGCGAGGAGGGCGAAGCCCGACAAAGCAACCCCTGTTCGTGCTGGAGATTGCTTCGCCCTAGCGGGCTCGCAATGACAAGTTTTATACTGGGTTTTAGGTAATCCCCGGAAACAGGCATGCACGCCAAGATTGTCAATATCGTTTGACAATCCTTGGGAATCATCAAGAAACAGCGCAAAATCGCCGTTTATTGAGGCTCGCACTAGTATTTCATAGTCAAAATACCTGACTTAAACTTAATCCTTTTTGGGTTTTTTATTACATTGCACTCAAGCCTTCTTTAACATACAATCACCCGGACAGCATAGTATTTTTCTCACGACTCAGAGGCCTGCGAAACCTGGTTCGTGCCTGAAAGCGAATGAGTTCTCAGGAGTCAATTTTGCTGGATATCCTCCATGGACATGGATGGTCGCCAAACTTTAATCCGTTCTTCAATCCGGCAGGATAAAATTGATTGATGAGACTCAAATCCATCGGTCGCGTGAAAGGAAATGGTACTACCGAATAGCGGATGTAATCAACCTGGAATATCTAAATAATTATCGTTGGAGAAAAATCATGAAGAAAATTGTAAGTCTGGCGCTCGCATCAGGATTGTTTCTGTCATCCTGTAATTTACCTGGTCTAAATACCCCAGATCCGCAAATCGCCACAGCCGCTGCGCTGACTGTACAAGCCGTCATCAATATCACCCCATCTGCAAGGCCCACCGCAACTTTATCCGAGCACATCGAAGCAACTCCGACTCCTTCCCAACCTGTTATGGCAAGCGTCGCTGATGTGACCAACTGTCGTACGGGTCCCGGTTTAAATTACGAGCGGGTGACACAAATTCTCCCAAAAGACACGGTCGAGATCGTAGGTTTCTCTCCCCTTAATTACTGGGTCGTATCCACAAGTTTTGGCCATTGTTGGTTATCCGCTGAATTTGTCACACCCTCCGGCAACATTTCAGCTGTACCTACGGTAACTGCCCCGCCAACCTCAACCGGCAATGCGCCCGAAGCGGCAACATTCCTAAAGAATGGCTGGACATTTTTCTGTTACAGTTCGGGGCAGGCAGATATTACGCTTTCATGGAACGATAAAGCAACGAATGAAACTGGTTATCGCGTGCTCCGCAACGGCGAGGTGGCTGCTGAATTGCCCGCCAACTCCACTTATTTCGCAGAAACGATTACCCTGATATCGGGGCAGAGCGTGGGGTATCAAATCCAGAGTTATAACCCGGCCGGTGAGGCAAACAGTACTGTGGCAACGATGACATGCCCATAAGGCGGCCGCACAATATGCTTGTAGTTAATAAAAAAAACAGGTCTCGAAGCCAATTAATTCGAGACCTGTTTTTTACCATCCATACCTTTTAGGCAAACTGTTCTTTCACCTTCTTGGTTTGTTTGCCGCGTTCATCGGTGGAAAGAATGCGCTTGCGAATGCGATAGTTTTCAGGGGTTACTTCCAGCAATTCATCATCCGAAAGGTATTCAATCGCCTCGTCCAAACTCATGGATCGGGGCGGTGTCAGGCGGATTTCCATATCGCCGCCGGAGGCCCGCATATTGGTCAGGTGTTTCTTTTTGCAAACATTGACTGCCAGGTCGCTTCCACGCGCATTTTCGCCTATTACCATGCCTTCATAAACATTCACGCCCGGTCCCACGAATAGCTGTCCGCGTTCTTCTGCGCTCTTAAGTGCATAAGCCGTCGTCACGCCTGCTTCCCAGGCAACAATCGAACCTCTCGGACGTGAGGCAATTGTGCCAGCCAATTCTTCATATCCATTAAAGATCGTGTGCATGATTCCGGCGCCGCGTGTAGATGTGAGAAATTGATAGCGGAAACCGAGCAAACCACGGGTTGGTACGATATAAACAATCCGCGTCATGCCCTGACCTGAATCATGCATATCCATCAATTTGCCGCGTCTACTCCCCAGCATTTCCACGACAACGCCGACAGTCTCAGCGCTGGTCTCGATATGCACTTCTTCATAGGGTTCCAGCAAGGCGCCGTCTTCGGCTTTGTGGTAAATGACTTCAGGCCGTGAAACCTGGAACTCATATCCTTCGCGGCGCATGGTTTCGATCAAAATACCCAAATGCAATTCGCCACGGCCAGAGACCAGAAAGTTTTCAGCTGAGTCAGTTTCTTCCACACGCAAAGAAACATTGGTGCGGAGTTCATCGAATAAACGTTCGCGTAATTTACGTGAAGTGCCCCATTTGCCTTCCTTGCCGGTAAACGGAGAAGTATTCACACCGAACGTCATACGAACGGTTGGTTCTTCCACCTTGATGGTTGGCAGCGCAACAGGATTTGCGGGGTCGGCCAGGGTCTCGCCAATCGCAATCCCTTCAAGGCCGGCCAGTGAAATAATATCGCCTGCCTTAACTTCATCGATTTCAATCTTATTCAGGCCTTTGAAAGTGTAAAGATAGCGTGCATTTTCAGGCAGGATTGTTCCGTCCAATTTAATACGCGCCATCTTTTGTCCGGCTTTGATCGTACCTGCAAAAACGCGGCCAATGGCGGTTACGCCGCGATAATCATCATAACCAAGTGTGGTAACGAGCATTTGTAATGGAGCGTCAGGATCCACTTTGGGAGCGGGGATATGCTTGAGGATCACGCCAAACAAGGGTTGCAGATCTGGCCCAAGATCCGCGGAATGACCCGCTCTTCCAGCAGTCGCCTGAGCATAAATAACAGGAAAATCCGCCTGATCCTCTGACGCGCCAAGTTCAATGAACAAGTCAAAGGTTTCATTGAGCACGCGTGCGGGCTCGGCGTCCTTGCGATCTATCTTGTTGATGACCACAATGGCTTTGTGTCCCATCTCAAGCGCCTTCTTTAACACGAAACGGGTTTGGGGCATGGGACCTTCCGCTGCATCCACCAGCAGCAGAACACCGTCCACCATGTTCATTACGCGTTCCACTTCACCGCCAAAATCAGCGTGTCCGGGCGTATCCACAATATTGATCTTGATGGGTTTTTGGGTAAGGGGGTCGTTGAGTGAAATGGCAGTATTTTTGGCGAGAATGGTAATTCCACGTTCACGCTCAAGATCGTTTGAATCCATCACACGCTCTTCAACATGCTGATGCTCACGGAAAGTATGTGATTGCCTAAGCAATCCGTCCACAAGGGTGGTTTTTCCATGGTCAACGTGCGCAATGATGGCGATATTACGAAGGTCAGTTCTTTCAATTTGCATAAGTTTCTCTTTATTGGAATAATCGAAGGTCGATATTTGATATGAGAATTATTGGAAGCAGACTGCATCCAAAGCAAGACACACAAAAACCCCCGCCGGGGAGGCCGAGGGCTTGAAATCAGTGGTTCGGCGTGCAGAATATATATTATCAGAGAGTCATGGATTTGGGTAGGGCCTGGTCATCATCTCACAGATACCCACCTACAACCTTCCCGCTCGACCGGCCTTTTTTAAGTCACGATAATTCCACCACACCTGCCAGACGCGAAGCGCCGCTTCCAATTGGATCTTAAAGGACATCTTGGATTTTCCCCAGCGCCGGTCTGCAAAATAGATCGGTGATTCGCCAATCTTATAGTCAAGGCAATGGGCCAGATATATCATTTCCACGAGAAAGATATAACCGTTCGATTGGATGCGTTCGAAAGGCATTTGCTTTAAAGTTTCGGTTCGCCACATTCGATATCCGGTTGTCACATCATGCAAGGGCAGTCCCAAAATACTGCGTGCATAAAAGTTCCCAAAAGAAGAAAGCTTCTTTCTCCAAAGCGGCCACTGTTCATCCACTGATCCGCCCTGCACATAACGGGAGCCAAGCACAACATCGCATGATTCAAGAAGTTGCGCCATATCCACAAGCGCAGAAGGATCGTGGGAAAAATCCGCATCCATCTGCACGATTGCTTGTGCGTCGCCGCCTAAAATCTTTTGGAATCCATTCAAATACGCAGACCGCAGTCCCAACTTCCCTGGGCGATGAAGGATATCGATGCGACCGGGATATTTCTCAGCAAGTTCTTCCGCGATCCGGCCGGTACCATCCGGGCTGTCGTCATCCACAACAAGGATATGCAGGTCAAGCGGAAGCGAAAATAAGGCAGAGACCAGTTTGGGCAGGTTCTCTGCTTCATTATATGTTGGGATGACAACCGTAATATGCAGCATGTATCCTACTTCTTAAAATTTATTAATTCCGCTTTTATCTCTTACACATCGGCCGAATGAGCGAGTCTCGAGGGCTGGATAATTGGCTAATTCTACACCAAAGCGATCATTGCATTTTGTCATTTATATCTTTTTTACACCTTCCTGCTTCCCAACAGATCGCCTCCTTTTTACCGCTTATTTAGAAGCCATTTCAAAAATGTCTCCCAGAGCGTAGCGAAAGGCCTCACCGCCTAAATAAGGGACCCTTTGGTCGCAATAGCCGCGCCCTCAGAATAACATGGTATTTTTGAGACAAGTTCTAATAATTTTTAGCCTGCCCAATAAATATCAGAACACTTTTCTTGACAATCTATATAAGTACGTGTAAAATCACGGACGCTTAACAACAAAATATATTGGCCGAGATAGCTCAGTTGGTAGAGCACGCGACTGAAAATCGCGGTGTCCCCAGTTCGATCCTGGGTCTCGGCACTCTCGGCCAAATCGAAAGGCCGTAGTCTGCGGGCGTAGTACAGTGGTAGTACGTCTCCTTGCCAAGGAGAAGGTCGTGGGTTCGAATCCCATCGCCCGCTCAAACATGGAGGATTGCAGATTGGAATACACTTCAGTCGGCAATCCTCAATGTATATATGGCGTCGTGGCCAAGTGGTAAGGCAAGGGTCTGCAAAACCCTCATCACGGGTTCAAATCCCGTCGACGCCTCTAAAAGACGAGCCTGCAAATGCAGGCTCGTCTTTATTTGACCCGCAGAAAACGCCGCTTGCCCACCTGCAAAACCCCGTGGTGGGGAAAGACAGCATCGCCGCGCTCCAGCACCTCCCCGTCCAATCGAACGCCTTTCTGTTTGATCAGAGCGCGAGCCTTGCTCTTACTCTCCGCCAGTTTCGCCGCCAAAATGACATCCACTATGGTTTGACCGGCCTGCAAATCAAATTCCGGCATTTCATCAGGAATTTCCTTCTGCTGGAAAGTCTTGATGAAATTCTCCTGGGCTGTTTTTGCATCAACCTCACCGTAGAAAATACTGGTGATCTCGCCCGCTATTTTCATCTTCGCATCACGCGGATGGAACTTCCCTGAGGTCACATCCTTCTCGATCTTCTCAATTTCCTGCGGTCGCCAACGCGTGACAAGGCGCATGTAAATGCCCATCGCCGAATCTGGCACAGACATTAACTTGCCAAACATATCATTCGCACCCGTATTGATCGGCACAATATTGCCAATGGACTTGGACATCCTCTGCGTGCCGTCTGTGCCAGGCAGGATGCCGGTGATAATGCCAACCAACGGCTTTTGTCCCAACGCCTCCTGCAATTTACGCCCAGCCACAATGATATTGAACAACTGGTCCGAACCGCCAACCTGAATATCCGTTTGCATGGAGACCGCATCATACCCCTGCATCAGGGCGTAAAAGGTTTCGTGCAAATAGATTGGCTCGCCCTTTTCCAGGCGATTTGAAAAATTATCGCGCGCTAAAAATTGCTGCACCGTAAAATTTTGGCCGAGACGAATTAGATCCAGCAGCGTAAGTCTGGAAAGCCATTCGCCGTTATAGCGGATCTTTGTCTTCTCGCGGTTCAGCACGCGGAAGGCTTGTTCAGCATAGGTCACCGCATTTTCGGCGACTTTTTCCTCGGTCAGGATCGGGCGCGCCTTATTCTTATCCGAAGGATCACCCACCAACGCAGTGTAACTTCCAATGAGGAAGGTTACCTCATGTCCCAAATCCTGAAATTGACGCAGTTTGCGCATGGAGATGGTATGTCCCAAATGCAGATCAGTGGAGGTGGGATCATAACCACAGTAAACGCGTAAAGGCTGCCCCTCTTTCTCAGCAAGGATTAAGCGCTCACGAAGTTCAGCTGTCATGGCTTTCTTCAAGTCTTCATCGCCATATTCCGTGCCCTGCATTAATAATTCGACCTGTTCTTCAATGTTCATAATATCTCCTTGGCAAAAGCCTCAAAGGCTTCCCTTGCAATAAAGAATACAATTCCAATACGAATATCTTGAAACACGGTCTCCTGGTTTACGAAAAAACCTTTAGGGTCCATATCGGAGATTGACAAATAAAAACGCGCCCGCGATAGTTAGGGCGCGTTAATAGCACACTACCGCAAAAAATTAAGGGGAAGTGTAATAAGAATACTGGTTGATAAAGAGCTTGCCGGACATGCCGCTATTATACGACAAGAATTTTACTGCGACAAATTGAATGAAAAACTCCAAGGACCTTTGACCGAGTAAAACTCATCGCTGTACACAATCTGCTCGGCCTGTTCCTGCGACATTTCCGGCGGCTTGCTGGTAATTTGCATCGTTAACAAACCGTTCACTTCCGTACAATCCAACGTAATCCCTGTATCGCGTTCGAGCATGGCCTGTTGGATCTTAGGCATATAAACAGAACAGTATTCCCCTTCACGCGGAGTTGCGGCAATCGAATCAATAATAATCGTCGAATTGGAAAGGTCGGCGTCGGGCGGAATCACAAAGGTCAATGTATCGCATCGCAAACCAGGTTGGCCCTGCGCTGGCTCCTGGAAACTTGCGAGCGTTGTGCCATATTCCTGCAGGATCACTCCGCCATAATTCAAACTCGCAGACCAAATCGACCAATCGGATGCATCAGGCAATGTAAAACATACATCCGCGTTTACATTTTTTCCTTCGACCGATACACGTTCCATGCGGACTTCGATTCCGCTGGCCACTTGATTCGGAACGGCCAATTCCACTTGCGCGCTCGGATAGGATGGGTCAATATATGGGGTGGCAGTCGCCAGAAATTGCGGCAAAACAACGGCCGGTTTCTGTGCAAAGGGCGCACACGCGGTAATAAAAACCAGCAGCAACAGGGTGAATTTATTCATGGGATTTTTCTCCTTTGACATTAACCAAGTAAGTCGGCCAACGCTTCACGCGGACCTGGAAACTGGAACTGGTACCCAGACTCGATCAGCCGTTTGGGCTGGGCAAACCGACCTGCCAGGATCAAGACGCTCATTTCCCCTAAAAGGATCCTCAGCAAAAAGGCGGGTGTGGGAAACCAGTATGGACGATGAATGACGCCTGCAAGCGTACGGTTAAATTCCGCATTGGATGTAGGCATGGGTGCAATAAGATTATACTCGCCGCGCGCATTTTCATCTTCGATCAAATATCGCACTCCCCCAACCCAATCCTGGATGTGGATCCATGGCATGGCATGCTTGCCGTCGCCAAGCGGGCCGCCAACAAATAATTTGACTGGCAATGCCATCAGCGAGAGCAAACCGCCGTCTCTGGCAAGCACAACCGCCGTACGCACAACCACACGGCGCACACCCAATTCTTCAACAAACTCGGTTGCGGCTTCCCACTTCACCGTAAGCTGAGCGAGAAAATCATCTCCAGGCAGGGTGGATTCGTCGGCTAGAGCACCGCTCAAGCCATAGTAATTAATGCCCGAGGCTTGGACGAAGATGCGCGGGCGGTGAGAGGTTTTTTGGATGGCCTCAGCAAGTGCAAGTCCCGGCAGGATGCGCGAGTCGTGAAAGGCGCGTTTTGTGGCGGCAGTCCACGGCCAGGAGGCGAGCGTTTTCCCTGCCAGGTGGATGATCACATCCATTTCGTCGACGAGATGACCCCACCCGCTTGTTGTTTTCGCATCCCACAGCACAACCCGGGCATCTTTTATTTCGCCGGGGCTGCGGGTAAGGATGAAAACCTGGTGCCCGTCTGCGAGAAATGATTTTGTCAGCGCGCGCCCAAGAAAACCCGAGCCACCCGCAATCATGATGTTCATTTCAAATGCTCCTGTAATAATTCGCCGTTTTGACGCTTTTACAAATTCAATCAAGTGGATGTATAATCACGCAGAATTGCCGAGCAACCATGCACGAACCCGTATTGGTACTCAATGCTAATTTTGAGCCGATCCACATATGCTCAACACGGCGAGCCATAGGTCTGATGCTTTCTGGCAAGGCTGGAATGATCGCAAATGGACGCGGACATATCCGTACAATCTCGCAACTGCTTCCGCGCCCATCTGTCATTCGGCTGGAAACTCAAATTCATCGGCCGCGGCCCCGCGTAAAATTAACGCGCCGCGAAATATTCCGCCGCGACAATTATACCTGCCAGTATTGCGGAAAACGTGAAGGATCCTTGACAGTGGATCATGTAGTTCCACGTCATATGGGAGGGCAGCATATTTGGACAAACCTGGTGGCGGCCTGTTCTTATTGTAATCATCGCAAGGGGGGCCGTAAAGTGGAGGAGGCACACATGCACCTGCTGCATATTCCAAAGGAACCCCCTTCCAACGCGGCTTATATCTTTGGCAAGCATCTGACTGAGAACGATGAGTGGGGACCTTATATCTCAGGTTGGTGATCCACACCCTTTGTTTCCGTTGTTTTCAACCCCGCCACCCTTTCAGGCACATATTCCAAAATAGCAGCGGGCTGTGGAGGAACCAAGGATAATTACCTTGGACTTGAGACTTGTATTCACCTGGTTTTCATGGGTGAAAATCACAGTTTCGATCCACTTATTTCAACACATTCAACAAAATACCGGGGGTGACATACGCTTCGATCACCGCGGCAAGGGCCAGCATGGGTACGACCACGCCAACAAAGATCTTGGTCCAATCTGCAAGCAGCATCAGGACGACCTCGCCCATCGACTTGCCTGTCTGCGGTGTGACGAGGGCAGCGCCGAGGTAAAGCACCGCCGCGCTGCCGATCATCAAGGCAGGGATTTCTAGGATACCGTGCGGCAGCACACCTGCAAGGAAGATGGGCCAGGGGGAAAGACCCAGTAGTTCGAATACGGCGAATACGCCGCCGATCAAGCCGATATTCACCATGTAGAATAAAACACCTAGTACGCTAAAAGAGACCAGTCCCGCAAGAAAAATGGCAACCATCGCGCGGGTATTATTTAAGAATAAGAACGAGGCGCTGATATGCTCGCGTAGGTTCGCCAGATCCGGCAATCCACGAACAAGTTCCTCCACCTTATCCAAATCATCAGGAGAAGCCAAAGCAATGGTTTCCGACACATTCTTTATCACCCAGTCATGACCAAGCCACATACTGACCCCGGCGATCAAGGCAACAAAAAAAACAGCCGGGAGAATGCGACGCAACGCTGAGCCAAGCACATTCCCATACCAGTCTCCGAGTGAACGTGCACCGCCCAAAAAATTCGCCCAAAACGTGCGCCAGATCCAACGCAGGTTGATCACATCAATTTCACGCCCAAGCAAATATTCACGCTGGAAGTGGGCAATACCCACGCGGATCAACAACAATGCAATGATCATCACGCCAGCAATCGCCAGCCAAAGCACCTGCTCATTTCCCCAAAACAACATCACCGCTTCGCCCTGCATCAAAATGGCTACGGGAATCACGACGAACGAAGCCAGTAAATTGGCGGCTTTTACGGTCGTGGATTGTACCGAAATCACGATTGCCGCGCTTACCATCAAGGTCGCATGAGCTGTTGTGAGCAGGATCAACTGCACCATCACGGGCAAAGGCGGGATCGTAAGTTCCTGGCGGGAAATCATGACCAGATAGAACGCGATGGAAAGATAACTCGCGATCAAGGGCGTTACCACCCCCACCAACAGCTTGCCAAAATACAACTGCCAGTCATCAAGCGGGGCGCTCAACAGCGGCTCAATCGTTCCGCGTTCCTTCTCCCCGACAAAAGACTCCAGTGCCACCACAAGCGAAATCGTGATCGGGAAAAAACCGATAATCATGATCGAAAACGGGACAAGCCTTTCAAGGATCAGGTTTGCATTGTATTGATTCAAAAAATCCACCGTCTGTTTTGCAAATTCATTCATCAAGATCGGAAAACACAGAACCAGGATCACCATCGGGGTCAACACACGCCAGTCGCGCAACTGGTCGCGCAATTCACGCCCGGCCACCAGCCAGACGGGTTTAAGTTTATTGAACATTTTCTCGTCCTTTTGCTTCTGCCATCACTTTAAGATATACCTGTTCCAAAGTCCGTGTTTCCTCTTCGAAAGCCATCACAGAGGCAGCCCTTGACGATAAGGCCTTTAATATCCCTGGATTTGATTCCCGCGGCGCCTCCACACGGACCTTCATGCTGGTGGCTGTTTGCGAAAGCATTTCCACCCCTGACGGCAATTCCAATCCGCTCGCATCCCAATCCCTGGCAAACTTAATTTCATACTCCGGCACGCCAAATACTTTATGCCTCAACTCTTCCATGGCGCCTTGCAATAGAATACGCCCGCGATAGATGATCGCAATCTTATCCGCCAGCGTCTCCACCTCGGTCAGATTATGCGAGCAAATGACAATCGTGCGCTTGGACGATTTCAAACGCGAGATCTCATCCCTCACCAACCGCGCAGATTCAGGATCCATGGCAGAGGTGGGTTCGTCCAGTAAAAGCACGCCGGGGTCGTGCATCATGGCGCGCGCCAAGGCTAGTTTTTGACGCATCCCTTTTGAGTACTCGCCAATCCTGCGGCGTGACGCTTCTGCAAGGCCAAAATATTCAAGCAAATCATCGCTGCGTGACTTCCTGGCTGATGGCGAAAGGCTGTATACCTGTCCAAAGAAATCCAGGTATTCAATGGCAGTCATACGCATGTAAAGGCCGTGTTGTTCTGTTAATACCCCCACCGAAGCGCGGACATCATGCCCATTCTTAACAACGTCATATCCAGCCACGCGCGCCCAGCCGCGCGAGGGCCGCAGCAAGGCTGTCAACATGCGGACAGTGGTGGTCTTTCCTGCGCCATTCTGCCCCAACAACGCCAATATTTGCCCGGACTGCACGGAAAGATCGAGGCCATCCACAGCCATAAAATCATGGAACTGCTTGCTTAGATCGTGAGTTTCTATCATTTTCTATTCCTTAATACTTAAGAAACAAGTGGACTCTATTTTATTACCCGCCATGCAATATCCCCTTCACAGAGGCCTTACAATTTCCGTGCAGCCTGATGCCGTATATACAAGCCGATTCCTGCACAGACGAACAGAAATGCAAAAAATAATTGATTGATATTAATTCCACTCACCAGCGCGGTATCAAGATGCAGGAATTCGAGCGAAAAACGGATGATGGAATAAATAGCCAGATATGCAAGAAAAAGATCCCCGGGCTTCAACCGTCCCGCAAATTTACGTGCAAGCCATAATAACAAAACCATATTTGCAAGATTCAAGATCATTTCATACGCAAATAATGGATGGTAAAACTCAATTAATTCATAGCCGATCAAACGATTGGCGGGTTGGATAAATATCGCCCAAGGCAACCTTGAAGGCAAGCCATAAAGTTCCTGATTAAAATAATTTCCCAGGCGGCCAATGGCTTGTGCAAGGGCAAGACCGGGTGCGAGCGGGTCAGCCAGGTCCCAAAAGGGTACTCCCTGCCTGCGCGCGAAAACCAATAAGGCCAGCGAGCCGCCCACGATTGCACCAGGGATTCCAAATCCGCCAACCCAGAATGCCAGTGCGTCCAATGGATGGCTGAGATAATACGTGGTGGTCAGGCCTAGCTGAACCGAAGAAAGAGGCGGGGTTAGAATATGCCAGAGACGCGCACCCACGGTCCCCCATACCATCAAAGGCAGAAAAAGATAATAGATGACCTCAGGATCATGGCCGCGGCGCTTTGTCTCGAATGCAGCAAGCAGGGCGCCGGCTATGAGGCCGAGCACAAGCAGAAAAGCATGCCAGCGCATTAACCAGGGGCCGATCAAAAATCCTTCAGCCATGGATCAGTGTACGTATTTCTTATTATTTTCCCCGGCTTTTCTCATGCGCGCATGTCCCTGCACGCGGACATGCAGGATGCGTTGAAAGGCAGTGAAATTGCCGAGCAAGGCGATGAGGCAAACGGCGATGAACGGCTGATTAAATACAAGCGGGGGAATTAATACAATATATCTTTCAACGCGTGAGAGGATCCCGATCTTTGCAGTAAAACCCAGCCCCTCTGCGCGGGCTTTAACGTATGAAACAAGCACTGAACCAGCGGCCGCAGCGAAGGTGACCATGACGCCGGGATAATTTTCCAGCGAAAGAAAATAATATAAAAGTCCGCCAAAGGTGATCAACTCGGCATAGCGGTCACTGACCGAATCCACAAATGCACCAAAGTCGCTGGATTCACCGCGCAGACGCGCCATCGTGCCGTCCAATGTATCCACAAGCACAGATGCCAGAAGGACAAAAGCGCCCGTTGTCATTCTGGCTTGCGAAATAAAATATGCCCCAATCGTCGTGCCGCCCAGGCCTACTAAAGTTATCGCGTTGGGAGTTAACCCGAGTCGATTCAGGAACGCGCCGATGGGATCTAAAATGCCTTTAAAAATAACTCTCAGTCTATCCGTAAAGGTCGGTTTTGGATTCATGGATTGGTTCACACTTGTCCTTCGATAGTTTTAATAAAAATATGCGCTCATTTGGAATGCGTGGACTTCAAGAAAGGTGTATTTATTCTTGAAATTTCTCTTCGTCCAAATCATCTTCACTGACAAGGATTTCACGCTCCTTGCCTCCGCCTTGAGAGGGTCCTACAATTCCCATTTCCTCAAGCTGATCGAGCAGACGTGCGGCGCGTGGATAACCGACCCGCAGACGGCGTTGGAGCAATGAAGCAGAAGCGCGTTGGCTGTGGCGGACAATGGAGATGGCTTGTTCGATTAGTCCGTCATCCTCGCCTTCGCCGGGTTCCTGTAAAAGTTTTTCCCAGGGCGGGGAATCATCGGCTGGCTTGTCGCCATTCTTTTGCCAGTGTGAAATGATCCGTTCGATTTCCATATCGGTAATCATCACACCCTGCGCACGAACGGGGTTGCCAACCTCGGGATTGAGGAAGAGCATGTCACCGCGCCCAAGCAAGGTCTCGGCGCCGGTGTAATCCAAAATAACACGGCTGTCTATGCCAGAGGCAACTGAAAACGCCAGACGCGCCGGGAAATTGGCTTTGATGAGACCTGTAACCACATCCGTGGAAGGACGCTGCGTGGCAACCACAAGATGAATCCCTGTGGCGCGTGCCATTTGAGCAAGGCGGACAAGGTTATGTTCCGTTTGATCCGGGGCAGACATCATTAAATCTGCAAGTTCATCGATCAACACCACGATGCGCGGCAAAGGTTTACCATCTGCCTTACGCGAAACCTTGTGGTTATAGGCATCCAGATCACGGGCATGAGCCGATTCGAGCAGGCGATAACGATGTTCCATTTCAACGACCACCCAGCGCAGGACGCCCATGATACGGTCGAGATTGGTTTCCACTTTTCCGTATAAGTGCGGCAAACCGTTGAAGCGGATCAACTCCACCATCTTGGAATCGATCATAACCATCCGCAAGTCTTCGGGGGTGTTGTTCATGGCAAGACAGGAGGCAATCGAGGTAATACAGACCGATTTACCCGAACCTGTCGAACCTGCAATCAGCAGATGCGGCATGCGTGCGAGATCCGCAATCAGTGGCTGCCCTGAAACATCCCGTCCCAAGGCAATGGTGAGGGGCGCTCCCATTTTATAAAAAGCATCCGACTCGAGCAGGGTCTTCAAGCGGACCACCGTACTCTGTGTGTTCGGCACTTCGATACCGACGTACGGTTTGCCAGGCACAGGCGCTTCGATTCGCAAACGCTGGGCGGACAAGGCCAGCGCGATGTCTTTTTCCAGTGAAGCGATCTGCGCGACGCGCACTTTCATTTGCTGCGCATCTTCCTCATCTGAGCCAGGTTTTTTGATGAAACCCGGTTGGACTGCAAATTGTGTCACCGCAGGACCCACACGATAACCGATCACCGTAGCAGGAATACCAAACTCAGCGAGGGTCTTCATAATAAGTCCGGCTGTTTGATTAATGGTGCGGTCATCGGCGCGAACTGCAGATTCAGCGAGCAGAATCTGCAAAGGCGGAAGATCCTCTCCGCGTGGGGGCGGCTTGAGTGGTTTCTCCTCCTTTTTATTGGAGGCCTTTAGTGAAGTGCGAAATTCGGGAGCTAAGGGCTGCGCTTTCTTTTTTGGCGTGTTGGAGGTTGAAGATTGCTCATTCTCCTGTTCCGATTCCAGCGGCAGCGGGGTTGCCATAATTACAGGAGGAGCTTCGCCGGCGATTACCAGTAACCAAATCTCCAGTTTCGCCCACAGACCAAAACCGGTTACCGCCGCGAGCAGCCACAATAGAAATATAACCAGTGTGCCAGCGATTGCTCCGAGAGATTGCCATGCCAGTTTGAGCATTCCCCAACCGAGGCGTCCACCGTCCCAGCCGGACTCTGCCCGGTAGAGGTTATTGCCTCCGAAAGCCGCCAGCAGGCCCAGGGTTAAGAGCGAGGCGAGTTCCAGTGAAATGAGGCGCACCCAATTCACTTCGCTACCATCGCGCCTGAGAACCGAATATCCCAAATATCCAATGCCAAAGATGACCAGCAGGCTGCCCCAGCCAACCCAGCGTCGAAGCAGGATGGAAAAAGGCGTGAGGAGAATGCCATCGGTGAATTCCCATACGGCCAGCAAAGACATCAGGGCAAAGGCGATGAGCGCCACACCAATCGCATCGCGCAGAAAGCGCCCAAACTGCGTGTTGAAACGGGCCAGCCTGTCGAGCCAGGTGTTTTGGGGAGGCAATTCGGTTTGTGAGTATTGCCTCTTACGAGGATATCGATTTTCAGGCATTCGAATTATTCAAGCCTCATGCTTAAACCCAGGCGCTGATGCGCGGCATCCAAATGCAATATGCGCACCTGCACTTGCTGTTCTTCAGAAAGAACTTCGCGTAAAGGCGTACCTTCCGCCTGTGGAATTTCGGAGATGTGAATAAGCCCTTCCACGCCGGCCTCCAGCCGTGCAAAGGCGCCGAAGGAAAGCACGCTGGTCACAATGGCAGGCTTGATGGAACCTTCCGGAAATTCAACCGAGGCGTTTTGCCAGGGGTTGGGTAATAACCGTTTCAAACTTAAGGCAACTCTGCATCTTTCGGGCGCAAGATCCAATACTTGCACATCGATCGTACTGCCCATGTTCACAATTTGAGTTGGGTGTGAAACACGTCCCCATGATAATTCCGAAATATGGATCAGACCCTCCACACCGCCAAGGTCAACGAACACACCAAAATCTGTGATATTGGTGACCACGCCTTGAACGTTTTGGCCGGCTTTCAACGCATGAAATAATTCAGCGCGTTTGCCGGGCTCCGATTGAGCCGCACGCTCCGAAAAAACCACGCGCCCATCCTCAGGAACACATTCAATAACCTTTAAGCGCAGCGAGCGGCCCACATAAGATTCAAGGTCGTGGTTGCGATCAAGGTTTTCCACTTTACCGGCCAAGTCGATCAGGTGTGAGAAGGGTACAAATCCATAAAGCCCGTCACCCTCCACAAGCAGGCCGCCCCGATTATGCCCGGTAACAGCCAGATCAACGATTTGATCACGCATATAAAGGTCCTTGACCTGAGTCCAATCAGCGGCGGACCTTTGTTCTGACGAAGTACTCTTCGCCTCTTCACCGACCTCGGTCCTGCTCCCCTCCAAACGGGTTTGGGGAGGCACCGACGAGCGGCTTTCCTCCGCCAGCACCGATGTCCACCAGCCCTCGTCAATGACAGGCATCGGATTATCAAATTTTTTCTTTTGGCCAACCATGATGGACTCCTTCTCTGTACTATAAATATCCATATCCGTCTGATTCTATACCGTTATTGATCCAGAAGGTTCACTTCCATTTCGAGAATTGCCTTCGCAACCACTTCCACAGCCACACGCTGTTTTCGATACAAGTCTGCTTCAGACATTGCCAGCCTCGCGGCAACATCGCGCACCTTGCGTCCTTCGATAAATTTCATTTCAAGGATATTGTACAGGATCCACTCTGTAGTGAACTTTCTATCGCCTCGCGGTTTGACTTGATCCACTGCGCGGCGTAATAATGCGCGTAAAGCATTTGCCACGTTACCATCATCTTTTTCGGCAAGGTCACGCACCACCTGGAGTTTTATTAATGGGTTGTTCGTAAATTTCGGTCCACCCCAGTAATGAGTAAGCGCGTCCTTGACCCAGTTCGCCAGGTCCACCTCCTGCAGAAGAGGTTCATTCATTAAACTGGCGCGGGTGTCATAACGCCCTGCCGCGCGCATCCGCTGGATCAACTCGACCTGCGGCTGCAGATCCGCCAGGGAACGGAACATACGCTGTTGCAATTGACGATCCTCCAACGCAATGGCAGCGCGGTCAGCCAACAGCCACAAAGCCTCGCGTTGGTCATTTTCCATGACCTGCTTTTCGCCTCTTGCCACACCGAGCAGGCCAAGCAAGGGCGGCAATTCATCCCGATCCATTTCCTGGTGTTTGCGGTGATGTAAGGGCAGGACCCAGTAATTTCCCCATTGGAACTCGCGCCGCGTATCGCCATTCACCTGTTCGAGGGCTTCTGTCAAACTTTCCTGATCGAGCATCGAACGAGTGCCGGCCACCACAATCGGCAATAATGTCTCATCATCCAGGGCGGCTACAAAAGCGGATGGGGATTGCAGGTGATCGCGCACAGCCGCCAGAACCGCATCCAGAAATTGCTGTAAATCGCTCTGGGTCAATAAACGCTCTTCAATATTTTGGAGTAGTTCCAATTCTGTCCGGTCACGTCCATAGAACAACCAGCGCTCCCAAAGAGGGGCGGCAAAAGTAATGGCATGTTCAAGCAGCAAAACGGTCACCACCACAGTAAACGGTACAAACGCGTTATACGGCGTGCCAAGCACTTCCCCGCCGCGGCGGACAACAGTCATCAAGGCCAGTGCGGCAGAGGCTGTTACCGGGCCGCGCATGATCCATTTAACCAGGCGGCTTTTGATCACGCGATCAGGCCATGAAACCCCGAAGAAAGCCACCGCATAGGCCATCACGATCACCAATGCGCCGACCAGTAAATTAATGACAGTCGCCGCGCCCCAAAACAAATATTGATGCTGCGAGGCAAGGCTGTAACCAAATAAAAGGTAGGGATAGGAGCCAAGAGCAGGAGCGGTTGCACCAGCCATCAGATACAACATGCGGCGGCGCCCTGAAAGCGTCAACATAAGGCTGTAAGCGCGTGCAAAATTCACCCCCGCCCAGACCATGATGGATACGTAGAACAACGTGAAGACCTCGGTCCAGATGGTGCGCAGGAGATAAGGAGCAGGCTTCCCATCCGGCACGAGCGGACCGAGCAAATAGCCTAGCGCCAGCAATAGAAGGAATATCGCTGACACGGCATACATACCGCGCACAGCGAGTCTCCTGCGCCCGCGCGAAGGACGACCTGCCGTCACAAGCAATGCATCAGAAAGGTGTAGATAAGACGCCGGAAGAAAAACAATGCCGAACCATTGCAAACGCAGCAACAGATCGATCGCCTCAGTTGACAGCGATTTATCCTGCAATGCCTCGGAGGTAAAAACGATCACCACGCAAAGCAAGATAACCGCGAATGAACGCGCCACCCTGTCACGCAAATTAAACGAAAGCGCGTAGAGAAACAGCGAAAACGCTGTAATGGCGATCCCCGCCGTTAATATCTGGTTGAGTGTCTGGATCCCCGCCAAAAAACTCACCGACCAACCGTTAATCATACAAACCCTTCCAATAAATTTTCACAGCACGGTCATATCCGCTGCTGGTCTTATTTTAATACCTTCGCAAAAAATAAAGCCACATCCTGATTGACGTAATAATGGTCATTATACCCGCAGAACTCAAAGCCAAACTTTTGCGCAAGACGGATGACGGGCAGATTCTTTGACTGCATCTCCAAAATAATACGACGGTGCGATCTGGCGGCCGCCCAATCCTGCCCGGCCGCCAATAAGGTTCTCCCTACCCCCTGGCGGCGGTGAGCCGCATCCACCACGAGATCAGTGACCCAGGCCACTGAATCGGCTCCACGTTCAAACAAGCCGATATACCCGACGAGGTCGTCTCCAATCACAGCCGTGTACATCATGGATTTATGCAGCCAATCATCGGCCAGCGCGAACGGGTTATGAGGATATGCCACAGTAATGGAACGAGGCAAACGCACCTCGCGGAAGGTGGTCATTACCTGCCCCGCATCGCGGCGAAATTCCAACTGCCAGACCGATTCACTGTGAATGGAATGATCAAACCCCATCAGGTGTGAAAGATCGGTGGCAACAGTGGGACGAAGTTGAATATCAGGCATGAATTGAATATCCCATTCTCTATTGTAAAGGCACCACCCGCACAGGCACGATACAGGCTGGCAATATCTGTCCCTGATTATCCGTAACCACCAGTCTTAGCTGATAGTCGCCGGGGGTTAAGGAAGTGGTATCCCAGCGTCCCAAGGAGCCATTGTTTACCAGAGTACGCTGGGCGGAAATGGTCACCCAGGTATCACTTCCAGCAGGCGCAACCTCGTATTTATAGAACCCAAAGTTTGAAATGTTGACAGTACCCAGCAATTCAACAGCGCCTTTAATTTCACTCCCTGCTTCAGGGAATGTGATCATGATCTGGTTTGGCACACAACCTGTACTGCCTGCCGCCACAGTCTGTGGCAACACACCTGAAAATTGGGTCATCATTTGCGGAGAAAGTGTGCCTGTGGGCGTTGAGATCAAATCCAAGGTTGGCGTGGTAATAAAGAAATCCGCGGGAAGTCCGGGAATAATAAAGGAGCCGATAAAAAATTCCCCGCAGAGCACAATGATAATAAGGGCCGATATCGCTGCAGAACGTCCCAGACGACGGGCGGAAAATTCACGCTCCAATTTATAGACAGCCACCTGCCATTCACGCCATGAGCGCCACAACCAGCGGAAAGAAAACATGCCGCCGATTGCCAGCAGGATATAGATCAGCACCTCATTCGAGGCGAGGAATTTATAAAAATCTGCCATTTATGAAACTTAATTACAATTCGCGCAAGACGCCACGAATGATCTTCTCGATCTTGGGGGTGATTACCTTGCCTGCTTCCATTACTTCTTCATGGGTCGTGATCGTGGAACCATCCAGGTTGGCTTTGTTGCTGATGCCGGAAAGCCCAAGCACACGCATATTGCCGTGCCGCGCAACAATCACCTCCGGTACTGTGGACATGCCCACTGCATCTGCGCCTGCCAGACGTAAGAACCGCAAATCGGCAGGGGATTCAAAGGAGGGGCCGCTCAAGCCGGCATATATTCCCTCGCGCAGGGTAATTTTCTTTTCCTTTGCAGTTTTTCTGGCAAGCTCGCAATATTCGCGGTCATAGGGCTGGCTCATATCCGGAAAGCGTGGACCGATCTCATCCAGGTTTGGTCCCATGAGCGGATTCAATCCGGACATACCCATGAGATTAAGCTGGTCGGTGATCAACATGACATCGCCAGGAATAAAATCGGGGTGTACGCCGCCTGCGGCATTGGTAACGATCATGGAGGGGATGCCCAGCCTTTGCATGACACGCACCGGCAAAGTGATCTGCCCCATGGTGTAACCTTCATAATAATGGATGCGTCCCTGCATGACCAGCACGGGCTTGCCTTCCAATTCGCCGATTACAAAACGCCCCACATGCCCAAAAACAGTTGAGACAGGGAAGTTGGGCAGGTCGCCATAAGCGATGTGAACTGCCTGTTGGACGGAATCAGCCAGATCGTTAATCCCGGTACCGAGGATAATCCCCACGACAGGCTGGATCGAGATCTGTTTTCTTATCGTTTGTACGGTTTCGTCAATCTGAGCAAGGGAGATATAATTTTGCATTTATGATTACCTGTATATGTGTTGTATACAAACGGCCGCATCCCCACCGAAAAGACCGATTCGCGTTGGGATTATATCAGAAATCAAAACTGCCTTTTATGGACCCGCCAAAGTAACATTTTATCTTGATGCATTACGTGGCATCCGCTGCATTTTAGGAGAATGCCAAATCGAACTCACGCTCGCATTTCAGCAGCCAGAGTTTTAACTTAATATTATTTCAAGACTTCTGTAAAGGCCTTGATCGTCTGTTCCACACCGTTATCATCCACCCAATAATGCGTCACCAAACGAAAACGCCGAACCCCCGCCCAATCCACCAGCACACCCCGCTTTTTCATCTCATCCATGATTTGACCCTCTGTCAACGTAACGTGATCGGCGAGATCAAAATAGACCATATTGGACGAAGAACTCGCATCCAGCTTTAATCCCTTGACCTGCTTCAACCCCTCAAGCAGATTCTTCGCACGGGCATGATCCTGCCCAAGCCTGCCCGTCATTTTCTCCAGCGAAATAAGTCCCGCCGCCGCCAGAACTCCCACCTGACGCATCCCGCCGCCAAGCATTTTACGCAAGTGGCGCGCCCGTGCAATGAATTTCTTCGTACCAACCAGCATCGAACCGACAGGCGCAACCAGGCCCTTGCTCAAACAAAACATCACCGAATCAGCCGGGGCAGTCAAATCCTTCACGTCAACATTCAAAGCCGCGGCGGCGTTAAATATGCGCGCACCGTCAATATGAAAGAGCAGGTTGTTTTCTTTTGCAATCCTGCCGACCTGCGCCGTGTATTCGGCTGTTAAAGGAATACCTCCGCAAACATTCTGGGTATTCTCCAGGCAGATGAGTCGCGTAATAGTGTGATGCACATCCTCGGTCTGAATTGAGGCGCGGATATCATCCAGGGCAAGCGTACCATCGGCTTGATTCATAACCGGGTGCGGATGAATCCCACCCAGCGCCGACATCCCGCCTGCTTCATTAATATAAATATGCGACTTATCCCCAACGATCGCTTCATCGCCGCGCTGGCAATGGACAAGCAGCGCAAGCAAATTACCCATCGTGCCCGAGGGGACAAAAAGCGCATTCTCCTTGCCAAGCATGGACGACGCCTTTTCCTGCAAGGCATTTACAGTGGGATCATCCATATAAACATCGTCCCCCACCTCGGCCTCGGCCATCGCTTCACGCATTTCAGGGGTGGGTTTTGTGACGGTATCCGAACGAAGGTCTACATAATTCATTGCGGTTTTCTCCTAATTACTGTACCCTTTTCACATCATCCAAGACTTTCTTCAACTCATCGGGTAACTCAGCTTCAAAGGTATGGGGTTGTTTTTCATTGGGAAGCGTAATCTTCAGACGAAAAGCATGTAAGAAGTGACGCTTGATCTCAAGCGTGAAATTCCTCTTGCCATACACAGAATCCCCCACGATTGGGCAGCCCAAAAAAGCGCAATGTAAACGGATCTGGTGTGTGCGTCCCGTCTGTGGATGGAACTCCAGAAGCGTATGTTCCTTGAAGACTTCAAGCGTTTTATATTCGCTGACCGCTTCGCGCCCCTTCCCTGCCGAGACAATCGCCATCTTTTTGCGATGGCTGGGGTCGCGGCCAATCGGCGCTTCCACGCGACCCGCGGGTGTGGGCGGCTTTCCATCTACCAGTGCAAGGTAGGTCTTTTCCACTTTTCGCAAACGGAATTGCTCCTGCAGCCAGTTATGTGCGCGTTCATTTTTTGCAAGCACGATCAAGCCGGAAGTCTCTTTATCAAGTCGATGCACAAGGCCGGGGCGCTCCTCGCCGCCAATGCCTTCCATATCAGGGTCATAACCCAAAACGGCATTCACCAGAGTTCCCGAAGCATGTCCCGCGGCAGGATGCACCACCATGCCCGCAGGTTTATTGACAACGATCAAATCGTCATTTTCAAAAATAATATCAAGTGGAATATCCTCGCCCGTTAACCCGCTTGGGACGGGCGGCGGGATGCGCACCTCCACCTCAATTCCATTTTCCAACATCTGACCTGATTTTTTGGCAGGCATTCCGCTTACCAAAACAAACCCATCGTCGATCAATCCCTGCAAACGCGCCCGTGAAAACTCGGGCAGGCATGTGACAAGAAACTTATCCAGACGCTCTGATTTTTCCCCGCTGTATTGGTACTTTTCAATACGCTCGATCACGATTGCTCACTACTCACAGAGAATTGATCCTTATTCTCCAAGCCTTGTTCGGATGAATTCTCGCTCAAAACCTGCTCAACTGCTTTTTTCTTTTCTTTCCTTTCCTTGATCCACACACCCAGCAGCAGAACGATTACGCCAATCGTAATGGACGAATCAGCCACATTGAAAACAGGGAATGTACCAACGGAAATAAAATCGGTCACCTTGCCCATGATCAGGCGGTCAACCAAATTCCCAGCCGCACCTGCGAGTTGTAAGCCCATCGCCAGTTTCAAAGACCAGTCTTCGTTTTCAACACGCGGATAATAATAAACGATGGCGCAGATCACAATGAACGCCAGAATTGTAAAAATCAAATTTCCATTCTGGAACATTCCAAATGCCGCGCCGCTGTTATACCAATGTACGATGCGGGCATACGGACTGAGCCACAACAACCCCTCGGGCAGCCACGTTCCGCCAAAATCAATATTCTCACGCACCAGCCACTTTGTCCACTGATCAAGCGCTACCACTGCACCTGCCACACCCAATAAGATCGAATAATCCCTTACTTTAGAATTCAACTTACACCTCATTTTTCAAATAGTGCATTTATTGTAACTCATGCAACCGAAGACGGCATCTCACGCCGGACAAACACCCTCGGCACACGCGCGCTGATATTTGTCATCACTTCATATTCATTCGTACCTGCCCAATCAGCGAGATCTTCGGCAGTAATCCCCCCGCCAAACAAAATCACCTCATCCCCCACCTTCACATCGTCATCGCCAACATTCACCATAAATTGATCCATGCAGATGCGCCCCACTTGCGGATACGATTTTCCGTTGATGATGACCTGTGCTCGATTCGTCATGCGGCGGAAATATCCATCGGCATAGCCGCACGGGATGGTGACGATGCGGGTTCGCGCCTCAGCCTGCCACAACGACCCGTAACTGACGGCACGCTCAGGCAATGTGACCTTGCTATAAGCAACTTTCGATTTCCACTTCAGCGCTGGCTGCACGTCAATCTTTTTTTCAATATCGCGCCCGGGATAGACGCCATAAAATAAAACGCCGGGGCGCACCATGTCAAAATGGGCTTCGGGCAGATTCAAAATCCCGCCCGAATTACAGACATGGCGGATCGGCATGGGCAGACTGTTCTTTTCGTAGAAACGCAAGACTTCCTGAAAACGTTCAAGTTGTAATGCAGCTGATGTCATCACGAGAGGGAGAGCTTCCGTCGAAGCAATCCCCAATTCAGCAGTAGATTGCTTCGGGTCTGCTTCTCTTCGTAATGACCATACTTCGGAATTTGCAAGGTGAGTATACACACCATCTACATCCAAGTGACTATACGCAATGGATTTCTGGATGAATTCTTCGGCTTCATATTCGTGAACACCCACCCGCTCCATGCCTGTGTCAATTTTCAAGTGGACTTTGAGCTGCTTACGGATGGACTCAGCCAATTGTTCAGCAGCAGTTAACAGTTCCAGGGATGAAGCGGTGAGAGTTAAGTCATGTTCAAAAAATAATGGCAGCTGTTCGACCAATGTTCCCCCAGCAACCAGGATCGGTTTCATGATGCCGAGTTCGCGCAATTGAATCGCTTCCTCCACAAGCGCGACTCCGAAGTAATCCACATATGGTTCGATAAACGGAGCGACGCCCTCCACGCCATGACCATATGCATTGGCTTTGACCATCGGCATGACCTTCGCAGGCGCAACATGCGCGCGGATGTTTTCAAGATTTTGTTTTAGTTGATTGAGATCGACTTCAAGATATGTAGGACGCATAATTTATTTGTGAAGGGGCTTTGCCCACCAGTGATATTCGACATCCGGTTCAGATTCAGGCTCAGGACTGACGCCAAATTTTTCGACGGCAAAACCGTTCTTTTCGAAGAATGAACGCGCCATCTTATTGGCGACATGGGTATACAGCCACATATGCTTTGGTAATAGTTCGCGCGCCTTCATAAGCAATGCCTGCCCAATACCTTGACGATGATAGGCAGGGTCAACATACAGGCGATCTATGAATTCGCCTTGAATGGCAAGAAAACCCAGCGGGATACCGCCCCGTTCATAGACCCAAATTTGATCTTCAACCACGACGGCTTTCAGAAAATACTCACGCGCCTCTTCGAGCTTATGTCCCATGCGAGCCATGAGTTTAGGCATGGCCGCCGTTTCTGCCTCAAACCACAGACGGGTAACATCTTCAAAATCTTCAGGTTTATATAATCGAATAATCGGTTGCATGTTGTGAGTATACCCGACTCATGAAAAAATCCCTGAAAAACAGATAAGTCCTTCAGGGATTTCGATTTGAATTTGTAAACTAATGCCAGGCGCCAAAAATCGCCCCGAAAAGAATGAAGTTGACCAGATGATTGCCAGCTTCAATCGCCCAGATTTTATATCCATGACCCGCGAACAGCTTATTGACCAAATACGTGGGCGCTATAAAGCCAAGCCAGATCATAAATCCAGTCGCTGCACCAGAGCTGAGGGTTGCTCCTCCGGTCATGCTCCCCATGGCAGTGACCATCAGGGACATAAATACAGCCTGAACCAGAGATGCAAGCGCCGTTAACGCATATGTCGTACCCATATTTTCCATGCCGGGTTGTTCACGGCCCTTGCCAACAACACTCCACCAAGCGGGGAAAAAAGTTTTTGGGTTATACCAAAGGGAACCGCTAACCATACTGACCACAACACAAGCCACAACAGCCAACCAGTTAATAGAACTAAAATCCATCTCAACCTCCATTTATAAAGTGGATCGGCACGCGCCAATCTATCGTTATATTATAATAGTAGATCTGGTCCAATGAACGTTTTTTTGAAGAGTGCTATTGGAATAAAAAAACTGCCTAAATTATTAGTGCAGTTTCCTACATGAATATTCGATGTGAGCTTCCAAATCAAAAAGCGGAGATTTCTATTTCGCTATTCTGAAATTGAAGATGTTGGTTCCTAACTTCTTTTGCAGCGAGATCCACAAGGGCAAAGCCATCTCCATGCCGCGAGAGTTGGTGATGTCACCCAGGTCGATCACGGATTCCCAACCGAACCAGTCGACCAGAATATTTGTGACTGTTCTCTTGGCCGCGGCGTCATTCCCACAGATAAAAGCATCATGCGGTCCATGCATACGATCTGGATGAACCATTACATCCACATTCATCGTGTTGAGCGCCTTGACCACCAGCAAAAGCGGGTGGGCGCGCTGGATCTGTTCGCCCAGCGAGTCAGTGTTGCACACCGTCAACGTGGGCGAAGGGCCTCGTGAAAAATCAAGCGGATTGGCTACGTCGATCAACACCTTGTTATTAAGATCCAAGGTATGGGCAAATTCCAAAGCTGAGAGTGACCCACGGCCTGCTGTGCAATTGAACAAGAGTTCGCCAAATGCGGCAACTTCTGTAAATGTGCCATGGGAGGCGTGTTTTCCCCTCACTTTAGCCCACGCCCTGGCATCCTCATTATTAGGCAAGCGAGACCCCATCTTGACATTATGTTCAAGTTCGATCAAACGAGTTCCAATTGTCTGTCCAACAATTCCTGTCCCAAGAATCCCAATATTCATATGCAACTCCTTTTTTTATTTATTATAGTCCTCAACAGTGAAGATAGGTGAAATCAGAACAAGCATTCATATTTTTTTGCGATGTAATCCGGTCCAGCGATTTTTGTGAAGAAACCAAAACCGCAACACCGCTTGCACCTGGCGTGACCACTTGAAAAGCAAAATAAGTTATACCATCCCTGTGCTTCCCCAAATTGCTCCAGATTGGGGGGTGTTTGGCTTTGACAAATCCCTGCGGCCCTGCTATACTCATCACAGTTTGAGTTGACTTTTTACTGTCACAGGGTTGGCAGTTTGTTTGGTAAGGCATTTGTGTTTGAAATCTACACAGGGACCTCGCGCGAGCAAGTCAGCGGAGGTCTTTTTTTATTCAAAGTTGGCGCAAAAGAACGCCTTCTACACAATCATTGACCTTATCCGCCACAGGCGGTTTAAATAAATCTTTTAACCTAAGAGGTATATAAAATTATATGAGCAAGAAAAACAAGTTAAGAATTATCCCGCTCGGGGGGCTCGGCGAAGTGGGAAAGAACATGATGGCCTACGAATTCGCAGGCGACATCATTGTAGTGGACGCCGGCATTATGTTTCCCAAGAACGACATGCTCGGTGTGGATTACATCATCCCAGACTACGAGTATCTAAAGAAAAGATCCAAACGAGTATTGGGGATTTTCATCACGCATGGACACGAAGACCATATCGGTGCGATCCAGCATATTATCGCGGATATTCCCGCGCCCATCTATGCCACGCCGCTCACGCGCGGGTTGATCGAAGGCAAGCTGCTGCGAAATAATTCGCAGCACAAAGCCCAGATCAAAACCATCCAGGCGGGTGAATCGAACAAGGTTGGCCCTTTCACGATCGAGTATTTCCATGTGAGCCACTCGATACCCGATGCAGTCGGACTTGGCATTACCACACCTGCGGGTCTGGTCGTTCATATGAGCGATTTCAAGTTTGACCACACACCCGTGGATGGCTGGCCGACTGATTTTGCAAAACTGGCAGAGTTCGCCACTCGCGGCGTAGACCTGCTTCTTTCCGATTCAACCAACGCAGAACGCCCTGGTTGGACTCCCTCCGAATCTGTGATCGGTCCTGCGTTCGATAAGGTTTTCGGTGAAGCCAAAGGGCGTGTGATCGTCGCAACCTTCGCTTCATTAATCTCTCGCGTTCAACAAGTGGCGGATGCCGCCGCCAAACACGGCCGCAAAATGGCATTCGCGGGTCCCAGCATGGTGGACAACGTCAAAATCGCGCGCAAAATGGAATATCTGGATATTCCAGATGAAATGATCGTGCCAATTGACCAGGCGCTGCAAATGCAGGACCATAAAGTAGTCTTGATGTGTACAGGCTCGCAGGGCGAACCTTCATCCATCGTTGGGCGTTTGTCCGCTGGCACCAACCGTCAGTTTGACCTCAAGCCCAATGATACGGTTGTGCTTTCGTCACACCCCATTCCGGGTAACGAAGAGTCCATCAGCAAGACCATCAATCGGCTCCTGCGCCGCGGCGCCAAAGTGGTCGATGACAGCGTTGCCCCCATCCATGTATCCGGGCATGCCGCGCAGGAAGAGCAAAAACTGCTCATCAACCTGGTACGCCCGAAAAATTTCATACCCATTCACGGCGAATTACGCATGTTAAAACGCCACGCTGAGCTTGCAAGACAGGTGGGCATTGATGAAAAAAATACCCTCGTGGTTGAGAACGGACAGGTCGTTGAACTGATTGGCAACAAGATTCAGCTGGGCGAACGGATTCCAGGCGATTATGTGTTTGTCACCGGCGAATCCATCGGCGATATCGATCACGATGTGATGCGCGAACGCAGTCAGCTTGCACGCAACGGCATTCTATTAATTGACATCAGCGTCGATAAATTAACGGGCCGCCTGCTGCATCATCCCGAAATTATCACCCGCGGTTTTGTCTCACCGGAAGATGCGGAAAAACTTCTGCCCGAAGTTCAAAAACGTGTCATGAATATAGTCCATGATGGCAAACTGGATGATGAAAAAGACATCGTCAATGCGGTAAAAAGTTACCTGCACCAGGAAACGAAACGCAGGCCAATGGTCTTCGTGACATTGAGCAAATCCTAAATAAAATGACCGCCTCACGAAACATGTGATGCGGTCATTTTATTTTCCGTGCAATTTGCCGATCCACCTTCCCCATCGGGTAATCATCCAACTCGCTTATTTTCACCCATTTCAAATTCTTATTTTTGGGGATCAATACAGACGTACAACGAAACGCATGGACCGTCACTTTGAAATGAGTGTACGCATGCTGAACAATTCCCAGCGCTTCATTCTTCCTGACCTTTATGCTGTATGCGGCGTTAAGGACTTTTACCAGCTCCTTGGCGGGGTCGCCTTTATCCCCGGCTTTAGGAACGACTCGCCCGTTTGGGAATTCCCACATCCCCCCCAGCAGTCCGTCCGCAGGGCGTTGACTTATCAGCACGCGCCCTCGTTCAATGATCACCCCCGCCGCATGAATATAGTGTGGAACCTGCTTCCTCAGCTTCAGTACCGGCCGTAGCTCCTCTGTTCCATTTTCATGAGCCTTGCAGAACACTAATAATGGGCACAGCAGACACTTTGGATTCTTTGGCAAGCAGATCGTCGCGCCCAAATCCATAAGCGCCTGGTTGTAATCACCCGCTTTTCCTTCGGGTAAATTTTGTGCGGCATATTCCCACAATATTTTCTCGCCTGCTGGAGAATCCGCATACTCTGCTACATCATATAAACGGGAAAACACACGGCGCAGATTGCCGTCGAGAGTCGGCACATCCATCTTGAAGGCAATGGATGCGATTGCCCCAACCGTATAGCGGCCAATCCCCGGCAGGCTTCTCAAATCTGTCAGATCACGAGGCAGCTGTCCGTTAAATTTTGAGGCGATGATCCTAGCCGCTTTATATAAGTTTCGAGCGCGGCTGTAATAGCCAAGCCCCTCCCAGGCGTTTAGCACTTCCTGCTCGGAAGCTTTCGCCAATGCTTTTACATCAGGGAACAACTTCATCCATTTTTCAAAATATGGAATGACCGTTTCCACCCGCGTTTGCTGAAGCATGATCTCGGAAACCCAGACCGCATACGGGTCGGGATGATCGCGCCAGGGCATGGCACGTCCATGTTTACGATACCAATTAAGCAGGGCTGAGGAGAACCCCATTTATTGACAGGCCTGCGAAAGCGGCGCGCTTTGAAAGGATTTATCTCCAAAATCGATCACGCGCACATCCAGAGTATCGTCAATTTTACAGGCCAGCAGGACCGCATCCGCGCCTTGTGGAAAATCCAGCAGGGTTCTTGTCGCAAAGATCAGGTTATGGAAACCGTCATTTACCAGGGTAAAGCCAATCCGCGCAAAATCCCTTTCTGCATACGCAGGCCAGGGATGCGCCGAAGCAAGCCCTTCATTGCGGCGGTACATACGCGGATACAACATGCGTCCTTCCAAAATAACGCTGTCAGGCTGTAAAAGAAAGGATTGAATTTCTGCCCGATCAAATCCATTTGATTCCAGTTTTGCGATCAAGTCACTCTGCGAAGAGGTATAGCGAGGCTGGGCAAATCCCTTGGCAAGCCAGGGCAGCGCGCCCATAAAGACAAATGCCGAAAGGATAAGCACATATTTAAGTTGGAATTTCTGCGGCATTATCGAAGTAAATGTTTGAATCCGTTCATCTTCCGTTTCCAAAGGATTTAGTTTTGCGCCAAATAACAGCGCGAATCCACCCAATATCTCAACTACGCCAATGGCAAAATAAAAATAGATCACCCAATCCACGGGCAGGTTGTAACGCCAGCTGGAGAAGCGTGCAATGCCATTCGCAAGCGCATATCCCAGGTTGAAAGCCAGCGGCAGGAGCCCAATCCACCTCATCCGCTGCCATACTGCACCAAGCCCAACAGCCAGAATTCCAAGATAAATGATGACCAGCACAAGGTTATACCATTCAAGCGAGCCATCCCAATTCATCCAATACAGGTTAACAGGAGCAAGCAAACCGTCAAATTCCTTTATCAGGGGCAGCGCAAGCAGACCGCCAATCTCCGTATTCAAAAAGTGAGCCGTAATAAATTTGGCTACATAAGCTGGATTCTCAAGTGTAAAGGAAATGATGCGTTGACCTGCGCTTTCCTTTTCAGGATCGAACTGACTGAGGTCCAAATTCCCTGAAAAGGAATATTGGCTGTACATAATCGCCGTCTGTCTGGGGTCGTCAAATGAAAAATGGCCTGCGACTGTGTAATTATGCGCCAACCACGGCAAAACAGTGAGCGTCATCATCAAGGCAAAGGCAGCCCCGGCTATGATCCACTCTTTGGTTTTACGTTGATAGACAAACCAGGCCAGGATAAACAGGACCGGCAAGGTAAGCAATGATTGGGTACGGAACAGCAGCAACAGACCAAAGGCCCCGCCCGCCACAAATGTGGATTTGAAATCGCGTCTCTCCAGCCACCAGATGGCAACCAGGCACATCAGAGCAATAGCCATGGCTGTGGGGAAATCAGTGGTAAATATTTTTGAATTTACCACACGGGTATTGGATGAGATCCACAATCCCACCAATTCACGAAATATGGCGAACAAGGCAACCGTCACACCGGCGGCAGGGGTATGTAACTTCTTGGCAAGAAAATATAAGGCTACCGGGAAAAAAGCCAGTACGAGAGTTTGTGCGGAAATCATGGCGGAATAATTCTGCCCAAAGAGCAAGTGCAGCAAAGCCAGAAAGACTACATACAACGGTCTTGGCGGAATGCCCCCCAAATAGCCTGTGCCGATAAGCAGGCTTTGAGAAAGATAATCGTAGAAACCCGCATCCGAATATGGAAATGGAATATTCGCGGGCGGTGAAATGGGGGCATAAAAACTGCCTGTCAGAACATCAACAGGGACGCCAAGCCAAAGGACAGAAGCGGTTATGTAAATCGCGAGGGGAATTATGAAATTCGTAAATCGTAATTTGTCTCCGCGACTTTTCTCAGGGCGGGAATCCGTGATTCGGGATATGTAAAGTAAGGTTGCGAAGCCAACTAGGATGGCCAGCATAAACTGCCAGCCTTGTATGGCAACGCCGGGCTCGCCCCAATAGCCAGTATCCGCTGTGACGCCGATCTTCGTTGCGGCAACGAAGAGAAGCACAACAAAAAGAGGGCAGGAGGCAAAAAGCGCGGAAATGTAAACTGGTTTACGCTTAAACAACTCCTGTACACTGAAACCATTTTTTACGAGCAGCAGGAATAACACAGCCTGAATTCCAATTACAAAAAAATACCATAACAAGGGACTCAACCGTTCATAATATGGCAGGAGTCCCTCGGGGTTGAGATAACGCAGAAGGAACAGGGACAGGCCTGAGGTCAGGAAAAGAAGCGTGGATGAAAGTATATAAGGCGTGCGGTCCAGGGCGTCAAATTTGGAAGGATCGCGACGGGCGATGAATCCCAAATAAATACCCGCAAAAAAGAAGGCGAGCAAAACTGCGATTAAGGCCATACGCGCAGGTGAAAGTCCGTTTTCGGATGGAATCAACAACAGCGAAATAATGGCAATAAGAGACTCAAAAGCCGCGGCAAAGAAATACCACGGCCAGAGTTTTGAGAATTTTTTTGAGGTTGGTTTAGAACTGGAAGCCGCCACGGACAGGCACAACCTTGTATGAATAATTTTTTACATAGCCGAACAGACGTTCCTGCAGGAGCACCCAATCCGCCGAAGCAAGGATGCGGCGCGCCTGGGGAACATCGGTGGCAAGCAAGCCGACCTGAATTTGCGGGTATGACCCATAAATGGTCGCCCATGCTTCGGCAGGCTGCAAACCAAGCCTCTGTACGCCGGGCACAAATTCGCCGATGATGAATTCAAAATATTCCTGATCATGTTCAGCGGCGATATCCCAGGTCATGATAACTTTAACTGGCATGTTATACCCTGCGGGCGTTATCCTTTTTGATAGTCCAATACGACCACTTTTGTTTCGTCAGGCAAACTCGAACGGGTTACTTTTAATGAAGGCAGTGATTCGATCTTGCCAAGGCCCATTTCCTTTAGGAACTTGTTGAGCGAATCGAGATTCACTTTTGTATCGGGCGTGGCATAGTGCATGGGAATGACGATATTCGGTTCCAGCAGGCTGACCACCTCCGCGGCTTTGGCGGCGTTAAGACCGCTTCCGCCTCCCACCGGGACCAGAAGCACGTTGACCGTTCCTAGGGCTTCCACTTCGTTTTGAGGAGGAACCTCCTGCATGTCGCCCAGATGGGCCACGGTGATGCCGTCATAATCAAACACATAAAGTATATTGCGAATATTGTCCTTGTTCTTCCTGCCAGCACCCGCGGTTTGAACGGCTGTGATAAACACGCCCCCAATCTCAAATTCGCCCGCGCCCGTCAGGACATGGGTTACGCCTTTTACTGCGTCACTATAGCTGTGGCCGGATGCTTCATGACTGACTGTGACAATCTCAGCCTTGAGTTTTAGCGCATCATACCCGACTGTCTTATGATCAAACGGATCCGTCACCACTGTTGCGAAATTTCGCTCTGTGAGACGGTAACAGGAATGTCCGTACCAGGTAATTTCCATATATGTAGTGCCTCCGAAGGGGATATTATACCTGATGAGCCAAACTCGTACATTCGGGATAAGAGCTCCTACGCGCACCTCGATTGAGAATGTCAGGATTTACATCCAGCCGTATAATAGGCAATCTCAATCTGAGGATTCAAATGCCAAAAACAAAACTACTTCCCTATCTCGAAGTCACCTTCGCCGTCGTTGTTTGGGGCGGGACGTTTATCGCCACAAAAATCGCTTTACGCGAGGTATCCCCTGCCACGATCGTCTGGCTGCGCTTCGCGATGGGAACGGTCATTCTTGGCGCGGTGGTAATTGCCCGCAAGCAATTTGCCCTGCCTGAAAAACGCGAATGGCTTTATCTGGCCATGCTTGGTTTCATCGGTGTGACATTCCACCAATGGCTGCAAGCGACAGGGTTGCAAACGGCAAAAGCCACCACCACTGCCTGGATCGTCGCAACCACGCCAGTATTCATCGCCATTCTCGGCTGGCTGGTATTGAAGGAAAAACTCAACAGCATACAAAGCGGCGGGGTTGTGCTGGCGGCATTGGGCGTTTTGTTGATCGTGAGCAAAGGGAACTTCTCCGCGCTATTCGCGGGCAAGGAAGGGACCGTCGGCGACCTGCTGATCTTCATCAGCGCGCTCAATTGGGCGGTGTATACCATCCTCTCAAGACGCGAGCTGGCGCGTCATCCCGCAGCACGCATGATGTTTTTTGTCATGCTGCTCGGCTGGCTCTTTACAAATATCTGGATCTTCGGTTTCGGGCCTGGTATAAGCGAAATAAAGAATCTCACAACCTCGGGCTGGAACGCAGTCCTCGTCCTTGGCATTTTCGGCTCGGGGCTGGCATATATCGCATTCTACGATGCGCTTCAAGCCATCTCTGCTTCGCAACTCGGTGCATTCTTCAATATCGAGCCTTTGGTCACTGCCCTCCTGGCAGCCTTCATGATCAACGAGGCAATCACCGCCATTTCATTGATCGGCGGTGCGATCATTATCTTTGGCGTATGGCTTGTGAATCGAAAAGGAAAATAGAAGAATGATGAAGGCACGCGCCACGCAAAACGCAAGTGTTGAAAAGACCCGGAATGGCTGGCTTCTTCGGATTCCAGAAGGGGATGCCCTTCGCTATCGCTTTGCGCAGCTGGATGATTATTTCGGACTCTCGAGGAGGAAATTTCCGCATCATTCTTTAAGCCTCAGCCTGCGCGCCAGAGCCTCAAGCAGTTCCCTCCCTGGAACCTGGGGCTTCGGATTGTGGAATGATCCATTTGGAGTGTCTCTCGGGTTTGGAGGAAACCGCCGTCAGGTGCCAGCCCTGCCAAATGCGGCTTGGTTTTTCTCGGCGTCGAAGGAAAATTATTTATCGTTCAAAAGTCCTTCGATACCTGCTGGTTTGGATACGGGCGGGAAGAGCGCTCGCCCCACTCAACCAGCGGAAGCTGCTCATGGATTTTTAGCGCAATCGTTTCGCTCACCGAAATTTCATCCATTATTAATTCCTGCGGGATTCGCATTTCCCTTTTCAGGTAAAACCACAAGAAAATTGTTAGGCAAAGTGATTAACGAGGATTCAGCCGCCCTCAGCGTGGATGTCACTCAATGGCATGGATACAGGCTGGAGTGGAGTCCGGGGCGCGTGGTTTGGTATGTGGATCAGACACTGGCGTTCGAGTCGCCAGTGAGTCCGAATCCGCCGCTGGGTTTGGTCATCTGGATCGATAATCAATTTGCGGCGTTTACGCCTGAAGGAAGATTTTCTTTTGGGGTATTGGAAGGGCCAGAAGCATGGATCGAAGTTGCAGATGTGGAAATACACCCTATATAGAAGACCCCGTTTTGATCACGGGGTCTTCTACAACAAGTTGGGAATTAATTTTTGAACAGGCCCGGCCAGAACTGCGGCAGGAAAGCCCGCAGAAGAGCATCGATGATGAGACCGAGGATCAGGTAACCGCCGAATTTGCGGTTATGCTGGAAGGCAAAGCCAGAGAACCAAACGGGCCAGGCGGGCCAGCCTTCGGGAGCCTGGGCGGGTTTGGGCTTGTTCATCACGCCCAGCGCCATAAGCGCTTCCTTATAAGCAAGGAAAACGATCAGCATGGCAGGGGTGAAATAGCGCGGCACAAAAACCAGATATGCGATCACAAGGTAGATCATCACGATGGCAAATTGATTCACGCGACGCGCAAAGGCTTCACCGGCGCGGACAGGGAAAGTACCGACGCCTCTGGCTTCGTCGTCGTCGTGTTTATCAATATGCTTGGCGACGTTGATGCTGGCAACGCTTAATCCAAACGGGATACCCGCGAGCACAACGTTCCAATTCCACCCGCCGGAAAGCACGAAGTACACGCCGGTGATCATGATCGGTCCCCAGATGAGGAAGATCATCAATTCGCCCAGTCCCCAATATTTGAAGGGGTAGGTGTATGCAAGCAATACCACCGCGCCGAATACAAACAAGCCGATGGTGGTGGCTGAAAAGTTTGTATAAATGACGGCATACACACCGGCCGATACCGCAAGCAGGCCGCTGACCATGAACCAACGAATCGAGGTGGCGTTGTCCCAAAATTTTTGAACGAGGGGATGTACGCCGTACTGTGTGCGGAAGTAGTTATCCTTATCCACACCGCGGTTGTAGTCGGTGTAGTCGTTGAGGATATTGTTTGTGCCGTGCGCAATAAACAGGCCCAGGGTAACGATCAGGAATGGGAGCCAGGAAAAATTTCCGTCGCGAGCGGCCAGGATTCCCGCGATGACGCAGGAATAAACCGTGACAAGGGTCACAGCAGAACGGGTGGCGATCAACCATTTGGAAACGACATCCAATGCCTCCCACTCTTTTTTGTCATCCATCTTGACGAGCTGCCACGAGGCTTTGCGCCACATGGCGAAGTTAATATGCATATACTCTCTCTCCTTGAGTAATAATAGAACGGTTTGCGTTGCCGTAGTCCGATCCGGCAAAATTATACAATCGTTTTGTGAAACGCAGGACTTTCAGAATTAAACACCAATAAACCCGAAGGGACCGGAACGGAAGAGTTTAATTCAACCCCAGTCTCTTGGCTTCATTCCACAAGGCATCCATTTCATCCAAGGTCATGTCGGACAAATTGCGACCCTGCCCTTTTGCGCCCTTTTCAACATATGCAAAGCGCTTTTTGAATTTTAGGTTTGCCTCTCGCAGGGCGGATTCGGCGTCTACTTTGCGCCAACGGGCGAGATTGACCAGCACAAAGAATAAGTCGCCCAGTTCGGCTGTCACTTCCTCAAGATTCTGCGCTTGTTTGATCTCTTCTATTTCCTCGCGGATTTTATCCAAGACGCCTTCTATTTCGGGCCAGTCAAAACCAACACGCGCGGCGCGGTCTTGATATTCCTGCCCCTGAGTCAACGCGGGTAACGCCGCAGGCACGCCATCCAACAATCCTTTTTCTTCTTTGTCGTCCCCGTTGGCCTTTCGTTCCTTCTCCTTCAACTTCTCCCAATTTTGCAAGACACCTTTCACACCATCCAGCTTCACATCCCCAAATACATGCGGATGACGACGCACGATCTTGTCGTAAATATCTTTGATGACTTCCGTCATTGAAAATTCGTCGATTTCATTTGCAATTTGGGAATTCAATACAATCTGCAAAAGCAGATCGCCAAATTCTTCACACATCCCGGCCGGATCATTTTCGTCCATGGCAGTTAAAGTTTCGTAGGCTTCTTCAAGCAAATGCGTTCGCAGGGTTTGGTGAGTCTGCTCCTTGTCCCATGGACAGCCATCCGGAGCGCGCAAATGAGCCACGATCTCGGCGAATGATTCAAACGATGTCCCGGCTCCCAGAGATGGAATATACAGACAGGCATTCACGGAAAAGGCAGCCAGCTCATTGAGAGTTATATCCTTCCGCCTTCCATCTTCCACAACCTGAATAATATGCTCTCGCGGATATACAGCCAGCAATACCTTCCTTACCTGCAAAGCAAGTTGCTGGGAATCGATGCCGAGGATCAATGTATCCACAGCGGGCGGGGTGGGAGGAAAATGCGCGGATGAAAATTCATGCGCTTCGAGCAGACTCAGCTTTGAGGGCGGGTCTAGGCGAAGCGCGTCGAATGTGGAAGTGACGAGGGAGAAATCCATAATTGTCTCCTTGCTTAAATACGTAATCCGCAATTTGTAACTCGCAAATTTATTACGGATTACGCATTACGGATTAACCAGATATCCAGTAACGAAAGACTAGCGCTTGGTGTAAGTGGGAGCCTTGCGGGCTTTCTTAAGACCTGGTTTCTTGCGTTCCTTGACGCGGGCGTCGCGGGTGAGCAGGCCCTTCTTGCGTAAAGCGGAAGTCCAGTCCGCGTTGATGAGCTGGAGCGCGCGGGCGATGCCAAGACGCACCGATTCGGTTTGCCCGGTCGTGCCACCTCCGTTAACGAGTACGCTCACGTCGTATTTCGTCGCTTCCTGACCCACTGCGCCGAATGGACGCATGATGTCTTCAAGGTCGCCCATGCGTGTGAAAAATGCCGCGCCGTCTTTTTCATTGATGGTGAACTTGCCGGAGCCGGTCATCAAGCGCACACGGGCGGTGCTTTCCTTGCGACGGCCAATGCCTTCATAATATTGAACCATATTCACTTACCTCTTTATTCCGAAACTTTCGGGGTTTGTACCTGGTGTGGATGATCGGGACCAGCGTAAATCTTCAAGCGTTTGAGCACAGCGCGTCCCATGCGGTTGTGCGGGAGCATGCCCCATACCGCGTCGCGCAAAGCGCGGTCAGGATGTTGGGCCAATTGGTCTCGCAGGGAAATGCTCTTCAAGCCGCCTGGATAACCGGAGTGACTATAGTAGACCTTGCTTTCCAGTTTACTATGGGTTCTGGTACCGGTCACAGTCACGCGCTCGGTATTAACAACTACTACAAAATCTCCCATCTCCACGCCAGGTGTGAAGGTCGGTTTGTGTTTGCCAAGCAGAATATGCGCGATGCGGGCGGCAAAGCGGCCTAAATTCTGCCCTTCGGCATCCAATACAACCCAGTCGCGCTGGATTTCAGCGGCTTTCGGATAATATGTTTTCTGTTGCACTTTCGTCACTCCGTTTCATAATCTAATCATGTGATCCATACGTTACTTCAACCAGCGTCAGCCCATGTGCGGGAGCCAGCCCAGCGAGAAGCTTTCCCTGCTTCGATAAAGCATTTTGGACTTTCTCGACCGAACTTTTTCCCTGAGCAAGCGACACTTGCACAAAAACCAGCCTTCTTACCATGCGATATAAAAACGCATCCGCCTGGACCTCAAACTGCCACTCACCCTGCGGCATTTTTCTCCACTCGGTCTTTGTCACCGTTCGTACCGTCGTCCCTTTTGGGGTTGTCGGAGAACCAAAGGCGGCAAAATCATGTGTGCCGAGGAAAAGGCCTGCGTTCTGTTTGAGGGCATTTCCATCCAAGGATGGCCAGATTCGCCATGCATACCTCTCGCGTAACGGGTCACGGATGGGTTCGCAAAACAACCTGTAACAGTACTTCCGTGAGACTGCATCAAAGCGCGGATGAAAATCCGCCGCGGCTGGGCGCAGGCTTTTTACAGCCAGGTCAGGTGGAAGATCCGCATTGAGCGCTTTGAGCAGTTTTTCTGCCGCGTGCGCCCACTCACAGTCAAATGCGGCCACCTGCCCGGTTGCGTGAACTCCAGTATCCGTTCTGCCAGCCATGATGACTGACTTCCCAGACCATCCAAACTTGCGAAGGGCTTTTTCAAACTCGCCCTGCACTGTGCGGGAGTTCGCCTGCCGCTGGCTGCCGGAAAAACCGCTGCCATCATAGGCGAGGATCACTTGGTAACGCGCCATATAACTATCAGCTTTCAGCGGAAAGCTTTCAGCTGAAAGCCGGATGTTTCCTACTCTTCCACTAACTCAAGAACCACCATCTCCGCTGCGTCGCCGAGGCGGGGTCCAAGTTTCGTGACGCGGGTGTAACCACCGTTGCGGGTTGCAAAGCGAGGCGCAATCTCGTCAAACAGGCGTTTGATGATCTGGTTGTCGCCCAATTTGGAAATGGCAAGACGGCGGGCGTGAACTTTCTGCTCGGCTGTGCCGCTCTCGCTGTTCTTGGCAAGCGTGATCAAGCGTTCGGCATCACCGCGGATTGCCGCGGCTTTGGCCTTGGTGGTCTGGATACGCTCGTGCGTAAAGAATTGTTTGATCAGGTTGCGACGCAGAGCAATGCGTGCGCTCTTCGTGCGTCCCAATCTGTAACCTGCTATTAAATGTCGCATCTCTTAACTCTCCGAGGATGATTCGTCTTTCATAAAGCCCTTTTCATGCATTTTGTCACGAAGTTCATCGAGGCTCTTCTCGCCAAAATTACGGATGGACATGACCGCGGTCTCGCCTTTTTCAAGGAGGTCGAGCACGTCGCCAACAGTCGTGATGCCCGTGCGTTTCAATGAGTTGAAGACGCGCACGGAAAGGTCCAGGGCTTCCACTGGCGTTTCCGCCAGTTCACTGCTCAAACGGCTTCCGGCTGTTTCGCGTTCCACAGCCACTGCAAGCATTTCTTCATTGATGCCTGCAATATAACGCAGGTGATCGATCAAAATGCGGGCGGAGGAGCTCAGCGCACGTTCCGGGGAAATGGTTCCGTCTGTCCAGATTTCCAAAATTAATTTATCGTAATTGGTGCTCTGCCCCACACGGGCAGAAGCCACTTCCCAATTGACACGCTTCACCGGACTGAAGATGGCATCCACCGGCAGTTCGCCGATGGGCATATGCCCGGCGCGTTCATTGGCAGGAGAATAGCCGCGGCCGCGCTCCACTACGAATTCGATATCGTGCTTGGTCTTGGCCCCGTCCACAGTGAAGAGATACGTGTCAGGATTGACAATCTCGATCTCGGCGGGAGTGATGATATCCGCCGCAGTGACCGTTCCCTCGCCGCGCACTTCAAGCTGCATGCGAGCACTGTCAACGCCATCCATCTTGATACGGGTCTGTTTGACCTGCAGCATGACCTGGATGACATCTTCGCGCACGCCGGGGATATCGCTGAACTCATGCAGCACATCCGCAATGCGCACAGACGTAATTGCAGTTCCCTCCAGAGAGGAGAGCAGGACGCGGCGCAGGGCATTGCCCAACGTCACGCCATATCCGCCTTCCAGCGGGCTGATTGTGAATTTGCCGTAGTTTCGAGCTTCTGCTTCGCGCTCGATTTTTGGCATAACCATGTTCGTGATGATACCCGTCACGGTTCACCTGTCCCTTTTGATAATGCGCCGGGTCAAGTACCAATACGATGGTCCGACCCGCAGCGCAACTTGGAGGATTAGCGTCTGGAGTAGTATTCGACGATCAATTGTTCGTCGAGACTTCCGTCAATTTCAGCACGTTCCGGCATACGGGCCACGGAACCAGCCATGGATTTAATATCGCGGCTGAGCCAGCTTGGCGCATTGCGCTTTTCGGCATACGCATTCAAGTCTTTGAAGTAGGTCAGTTTGCTGGAACCTTCGCGTATCGTAATGACATCACCTTCACCAAGAAGCATGGAGGGGACATCCGTGCGGCGGCCATTTACCGTAAAGTGGCCATGGGTTACAAGCAAGCGAGCCTGCGAACGACTGGATGCAAAGCCGAGGCGGAAAACCACGTTGTCAAGGCGGGATTCAAGGATCTGAAGCAAGTTCAAACCCGTGAGGCCGCGGCGTGTGATCGCTGTATCATAGTAGCGGCGGAACTGGCGTTCCAGCACACCATAGATACGACGAGCCTTTTGCTTGGCACGCAACTGGCGGGCAAAGTCGGAGGTGCGCCCTGAACCCATACCCCGGCCGCCGCCGCCGCGTCCCGCGGTGCGGCCATGTTGACCAGGCGCGAAACTGCGTTTTTCAAAGGAGCATTTGGGGGTAAAACAACGCTCGCCTTTTAGAAAAAGTTTTTCACCTTCACGCCGGCAAAGTTTACAAACCGGACTTAATAATTTAGCCATATATCAAGAACCTCACCTGTTACACACGTCGCTTTTTCGGAGGACGGCAGCCGTTATGCGGCACCGGCGTAATATCTGAAATAGAGCGAACTTTCAAACCCATGGACTGAACGGCACGAATGGCATTCTCACGGCCTGGGCCGGGACCTTTTACAAAAAGTTCCACTTCCTGCAAACCTAATTGCTGGGCGGCTTTTAAAGCCTGTTCAGCGGCAAGGCGTGCAGCAAAGGGGGTGCTTTTACGTGAACCCTTGAAACCTGCAGATCCTGCAGACCCCCAGGCGACTGTGTTGCCTTCGGTGTCTGTAACAGTCACAATGGTATTGTTGAAGGAAGCAAAGATATGAACCTGTCCGGAGGACAGGGTACGCTTCCCTTTTTTCGCGCCACTGGCGCGGCGGGTAGAACGAACACTCTGAGCCATGTTTCTTTATTTACCTTTCGGACAGGATTATTTCTTGGCGCCCTTACGACGACCACGACCCGCAACCGTTTTCTTGGTGCCTTTTCTGGTGCGCGCATTTGTCTTCGTGCGCTGGCCATGAACAGGCAGGTTGCGGCGATGGCGCAAGCCACGATAAGAGCCGATTTCGATCAAACGCTTGATGTTCATTTGAACTTCGCGGCGCAGATCACCTTCGAGCTTGAAATTTTTGGAGATAAATTCGCGAATTGCGGAAACTTCCGCTTCGCTTAAATCTTTGATGCGTGTATCAGGGTTAACTTTGGTCTGAGCCAAAATTTTCTGAGCGCGCGTTGGTCCGATACCAAAAAGGTAGGTCAGTCCAACTTCAACCCGCTTATTGCGGGGCAGGTCAACACCTTCAATTCTCGCCATAGGTCACTGTCCTACTTATCCCTGTCGCTGTTTGTGTTTGGGATTTTCGCAAATAATATAGATGCGCCCTTTGCGCCGCACGATACGGCACTTGGCACAACGCTTGCGAATGGAGGGTGATACTTTCATGAATTCTGTCTCCTTGCTCAACGGCATACTTGGTACAGCCAAAGAGCCGATTATACTTGCACTTTCTCAATCCGTCCAGTATTACGGTTGTCTGCGTGGGTTCACAGGACAGTCAGGATGAGGGGATCTCCTTCGGTAACGGCGATGGTATGTTCAAAATGCGCCGTCAGTGAGCCATCCGCGGAGACAACCGTCCACTGGTCAGGAAGGACGCGTGTTTCTTCCGTTCCAACAAGCACCATCGGTTCGATCGCGATGGTCATGCCCGGGCGGAGCAACACGCCGCTGCCTGGGGTCCCATAGTTCGGGACCTGCGGCCCTTCGTGCATCTCGCGCCCAACGCCGTGGCCTGTAT
>CAZEGE010000007.1:0-60424 GCA_964511765.1 uncultured Anaerolinea sp. | reverse complement strand
CCTTGTTATGGGTTTTTACAGGATTTTGGTATGGTTCTATTCATCCAAAAAATCCTCCTCGGGGCATGAATTTACCGGTAGGAAGGGCTTACACTCATGAGGAAAAGCCCCAAATCTCGCGGAAAACATGAAAAACAGCCCAAAATTGAATTTAGATGCGATTGTCCTGAGTTGTCATTTCAGGTATAATATTGTAATATTTAGCATAATCGGCACAAAATATTCCTATGATAAATTTGATTTAATGGAAAACAAATGGATCAATCTACTCAGGAAAAATTAAAGACATCTCGTTCCTTTCCACTTTTTCAAACCCAGGAAAAAGAGGTTTCGGATTCAAATCGGGAAATATTGCTGGAGCCCATATATCCCGATTCCTACAATTTAAGCTATACCTGCCTGTTAATTCCCCGATTTCCAGCCCACCAGCTTAAAGGAGACCTGGCGGAATATCTACACCAATGGCTGCAACAGATCTCCATATCCTTCGGCTGGCGATTGGAATTTGTTACCGTGCTTCCAGATTACTTCCAATGGGCGATTTGCGTTCCCCCCTCTACCCCCCAAAGTTATTTTATGCAGCAAATTCGTTCCCATACATCGGAATTGATCCTTTCCAATTTTGGTCACCTTAGAAAAGAAAATCTGTCCGATGATTTTTGGGCGACCGGCTATTTGTCCGTATTAGGAACAAGACCTCACCCGGAAGATATGATCAGTCAATATATTCGCCTCACCCGTCATCAACAAGGGTTAATCACTTTATAATCCTCAGGAAATCCGCATAAAATGCAATACGATATGCAATACACCATCCAGGACCCCATATATATCCTGGATAATCATAAAAAGAGTGATCGCGCCGCTTTAACTTTAGAAAGAGCGAGCGAAATGCTGCGATGTGTATTTGAGATTCTCTGGGATAAGCCTTATGGTTTAACTGCCGTGGAGGTTATCTCTCTCATACCCAAGGTTATGCAGCTCACCGAATATGAATTGGAGTATTCCCGCAAATCCAGCACTCCCAGATATGAGAAGATCGTCCGAATCACGACAATCCCCCTTGCCTATACAGGCTGGTTGCTAAAAAATGACAAGGGCCGCTGGTATATCACCGAGGCAGGATACCAGGCCTGCAAACAATTTACCAATGTACAGGAATTTTATCAGGAAGCGATTCGCTTGTATAACAAGCACAAACGGCTCGCGCCTGAAAGTATCATGGCATTGGAAATGGCGCAGGAATCGGCCTGGGTACAAATCGAAAAGCACCTTCTCCATTTGAAAAAAACCGAACTGCAAATGATGGCCGGTGAACTCCTGCGCGCAATGGGTTACTTCCCATCCTGGATGGCGCCGCCGGAGAAGCAGCGCGGTCAAATCAATCTGATTGCATATACTGATCCCATTGGCGCAAAAGGCCAGAGGATCCTGACTCAAATCATACAGAAGGGCCAATCGGTCACCCTGGAAGGCGTTAACGGTTTTCTATCCATCCTTGGGCCCAATGACTTTGGCATGATTATCTCGATGAGTGGTTTTACCACTCAAGCTATTCAGGAACTGGGCACGGATAATTTTGAGAGGGTCACCGCACTTGACGCAAATTCGTTTTTTGAACTTTGGAAAAAATATTACGCTGAATTAAGCCAGGAGATTCGCAGCTTATTACCTTTAAAAGTCGTTCATTTTTTGTCGCAATTCGATTAGAGATATAAAAATGATGAACAAAAAACCGGCAGACAACGCAAAAAAAAAAATTCCGTACAGCAAATCATTAAAGGTTGGGATCGAAAATCTTAGCGACGAAATCCAACTTGCTCTTCAATGGAACAGGCCCAGTATTTTATTTGCAATTCACAGTTCAAAAGCGGGGCTAATAAAATCCAAACAAGCCTTGGAAAAGGAAATCTTGCATCTCAACAAAAAAGTTAAACGTCTTGAAGTAGACGATAATTTAATCCGAGCGTTAAGAGCGACGACGGATCGTGGCAACATTGTGTTTTTTATCTCGGGCTTTGAAGACACAAACGATAATTCGAAGGACTCGGTTTACAGGTTATTGAATATGCAGCGTGAGTTTTTTGTAGAGAATCTCATCCGTGCCGTCTTTTGGCTTACCAAGGAAGAAGCAGGGAAATTACCGCATGTGGCTCCGGATTTTTGGGCTTTCCGGCACCGGGTGGTGGAATTCGCGCCGACGCGCGATCCAAAATGAATTCTCTTATCCATGCAAAGATGGTACCTTGTGCAATAGTTAAAAATACAAAGGTTCTCCCTGCAATAATATGGAAAACTAAATCCACCGAGAGAAGAAATCAGGATTGTAAAATCGATATCACCAGAGCAAACCCCAATTCAAAAAGCCGGCACAATTACCCCGCAAGGAAATAAAGATGCCGCACTTTTGCTCCTACTGTTGTTGATCGAAAAAGGGAAGATCACGATACAGAATAATCATCGCAATCCGTTTCTTCAAATCATATCAACACCGCCAAGCCTTACGATATTGTAAAAACAATGCAACTGCAATCCTTGATTTTATTCTCTATCATTATCACCCTCGCCTTCGGGGTAGTATTGCTTTTAATAAAAAGGACGCCCGGGTCGTCCGGCATAGGCGCTCTTGTCATCACGGTCATTATTTGGCTGATCGCATATCTTTATTACAGGCATTGGGGCACCCCGGTTTCCCTGAAAGTATTGAGAGCCGTTCACTATTTTTGTATGGCTTCCGCTGCAACTTCAATACTCTACTTCTCCCTCTCCTATGCCAATCGCACCCGCAGATTAAATAATTCGATAATCATATTTTTTTTTCTAATCCCCGTTGTCATTCAGATCTTGTTCTGGGTGGAACCATTGAGGAAAGTGTTCTTTGCTCCGGGAAATGAAGTTGGGGAACAAATCAACCTGATTTATATCTTGTTTATTCTCGCCGGAAGCATCGTGCTGCTTGCAGATACATTCCTGCACAAACCTCGTATACACTTCCTTCGTGCGGGCACCATAATTCTCGGCGCCTTTTTCCCTTTGTTTGGCAATTTGTCCACAATTTTCGTCCGCAATTTTGAGACCGACCTATTAATATTGATTTCTTCCTACTGCCTCGCAATCATCGGTCTTATGTACGGCAAATTCAACAGTGCATTAATCGAGACCACACCGATCACCCGGGAAATTGTTGTTGAAGATATGGATGATGGCTGGATGGTCATAGATAATCACGATAACATCATCGACCTGAATTCATCAGCGGAAAAAATGGTGGGTTTAACGCGTGAAAAAATGTATGGACAGCCAGTCACTCAAATCTTGACCGAATGGCCCAAGATCTCAAAATCATCCGAGGGCATTCAAGAGATGGAAATGCGCCGCAGTGTTAAATCGCAGACTGGCTGGCGTTACCTGAATATTCGAATATCTCAATTAAGAGACAGGAAAAACGAGAAGTTCGGCCATTTGATCGTCTGGCGCGATATTACCGGGAGAAAACTTGCAGACGAAGCCCGCCAGAAGGCGCGGGATGAATTATTTGTGCTCTTAAATGCAATCTCCAGTACCGCCAACCGCTCCATCAATATGGAGGAGTTTTTATCCGAGGCAAGCTATCAGATACTATATTCCTTCCACAGCCAGGCAGTTGCTGTTTTTTTAACCGAGGAACAGGAGGCCGGCAAACAAAGGCTTTCTCTTAAAACTCATTTTGGGTTGGAGCCGGAGTACCTGAAAGAATTAAACAGTACTGCAACCGCTTCAAACCTTTATGATTGGTTGACGCATAATGATGAAAACCGTCCTTTGACAGTTGACAACTTTACCGATGCGACTGACCTTCCACTTAATCTAAAAAACATCGGCGCTGTGTTTGCCGTCCTAATACCCTTAATCACTTACAACCAGCATGAAAACAGCATTCTTGGCTGCTTGTTTCTCAGCAGAAATGAAAACATACCCTTCAGTCAGGATGAAATAATCCGCCTGACGACAAGCGCGAACCAGATCGCCACTTTGATTGACAGCAATCGCCGGAGGCAATTGGCAATTGCCCTATCTGAACGACAGCGCCTGCTCCGCGACCTGCACGACTCGGTAAGTCAAAAATTGTACGGCTTGGTTGCGTTGACCGAAGCAGCCCAGGCTGGCATCGAGGCAGGCTCCGAAATTGCCCCCTTACAGGTCTTGACTCGCATAGGAGAAAATGCCCGGCAGGCCGTCAAGGAAATGCGCCTATTCCTTTACGAAATGCAGCCAGTAGACCTGAAAGACGGCCTTGTATCCTCCCTGCACTATCGCCTTGCAGCGGTTGAAGGAAGAGCGGACATCAGGGCAAGGTTGCTTTCAGATGAAAATATTCTGCTTTCAAAGGAAAATGAAATTGCGCTTTATTACATTGCACAGGAGGCGCTGAATAATATATTAAGGCATGCCCACGCCAAAAATGTGGTTGTAAACATAAAACAAACCCGTCAACATGTTATACTTGAAATTAAAGATGACGGCCAAGGATTTGATATAAAAAAATTAGATGATGCCGGCATGGGATTACGCAACATGAAAGAGCGTGCTCTGCTAATCAAAGGAAAAATCAAGATTTCATCCACCATTGGTGCAGGAACAAAAATCACTGTAACTGTGAGTAAAAATAGTTAAACCCATGAAAGCAATCCGCATACTCGTAGCCGACGATGAAAGTGTAGTGCGCGAAGGGGTGGTCGCCATTCTATCATTTCAACCTGACATAAAAGTTGTGGCTGAAGCAGATGATGGCATCAAAGCTGTGGAACTCGCGCGCCAACACAAACCCGACATTGTGCTGCTCGATATGCAAATGCCCAGGCTGGACGGCCTGGAGGCCATTCCAAAATTAAAGGAAGCATCGCCAAAATCGCATATTTTGGTGCTTACCAGTTTCGCAGACAGCGACCGCGTTTATCAAAGCATTAAAGCCGGCGCGCTGGGTTTTTTACTGAAAGATGCCACCCGCACCCAGTTGTTACAAGCCATTCGGGATGTCGCCAATGGGCAACCATCCATTCAGCCTGGCATTGCGATGAAAGTAATAAACGAAATCGATCATCCCGCTGAAATCATGTATACCGCAGACCCCTTAACTCCCCGGGAACTTGACACCTTAAGACTGATCGCGCGAGGCATGAGCAATCAGGAAATCGCTCTTGACATGGTCGTACATGAAAGAACAGTGGCAAAGTATGTAAGCGGAATCTTGGATAAACTCCACCTGGCAAACCGGACGCAAGCTGCCCTGTACGCAATTCGTGAGGGTCTGGTCAAGCCCACCCAGTAATCATAAATAATATTCGTTTACCCACCCGCGCCTTGCCGGCGCGGGTGTTTTTTATTTAATGTCACCACGAAAGGGCACATTCGTTCACCTGCTATGCGAAAATTTGTATGGTCATTTACACCCATTCCCGCCTCTCAAATCGTGCATCTTTCGGCTGTGAGAAACTCCTGTTTTGTGCATTATGAAATAAGGGTCAACTTCTTATAATGAACACATAAATTAAACAACTTGGACCTGAACAGATTACAGGAGATTTAAATTGTTCCTTGGACATTACTCAACTCAGTTGAAAAACTCAAACCAACTCCAGCTCCCGCTGGAGTTGAGAGAACACATCTCAGGTGGCATCTATCTTACACGAGGATTTGACCAAAACTTGTTAATCCTCAAGGCAGATACGTTTAAGGAGATATACGCACAAATTTCTTCATTAAATATCGCAGACCCGCTTGCCAGATTGCTCATGCGAATGTTCCTGGGAACAGCAAGTTATATTGAAATGGATGATACCAAGACTATTCCCGTACCGCCCAGCCTTATGGACTACGCAAAGCTCGAAAGCCGCGTGGTCATCATTGGACAGGGTGAATATCTGGAAATTTGGTCGCCCAGCCAGTGGGACCAGCAGGAAACTCAAATTCAAGATGCCCAAGCGAACGCGCAACGATTCTCATCGTTCACAATCGCCGCACGTTGACAATCATACTCATAACCGCATAAACAGGTGCTCAAATGAACAAAATCCGCATACTCGTAGTAGATGACCAAAATGTTGTCCGTGAAGGAATGGTCGCCATTCTCTCGCTGCAAAATGACATGGAAGTAGTCGGCGAAGCAGTAAATGGGATTGAAGCCGTACAGCTTGCCCGCAGAACAAAACCGGATGTAATTCTTCTGGATATGGTCATGCCCCTGCAAGACGGTCTTGCCACCATTCCAAAGCTGAAAGAGATCTCGCCAAACTTTCGGATTCTGGTCCTTTCCAGCTTTGCAGAAAGCAACCGCGTTTACCAGGCCATCAAGACCGGCGCCCTGGGTTACATGCTAAAAGACACGCCCCGTGCAGAACTTTTACAAGCCGTTCGTGAAGTAGCCAGAGGTCAGGCATCTCTTCATCCATCCATCGCATTACAGGTAATTCAAGATTTCGAGCGCCCGATGACAAGTCATAGCATTTCCTTCAATGAGCATCTCACCCGCCGCGAGATGGAAACCCTGCGTCTGATCGCACGCGGTTTGAGCAATCAGGAAATTGCATGCACCCTCGTCGTGAACGAGAGGACCATTGCCAAATATGTAAGCAGCGTCCTCAATAAACTCCATCTCGCCAACCGCACACAAGCCGCGTTGTACGCCATCCGTGAAGGAATATCCACAGTAATGACCTAGACGAAGACTCGCAAATGGTTTTTCGACCTGGGCAGAATTGACCACTTGGTCAGCATAAGTATGGTCAATAGTTTTCCACCAAAGACCCATCGTTCTAGGCTACTGGATAAAGAGCAGGATTTGTAAAATAAATTCAATATTTGATCAGAGGACCAATGAAAAGTTTTGAATATCTTAAGGCAAAAGATTTAGACAGGGCATGGTTGAATTTTGAATTGGACCTGCCACTTAAACCCGTATTAAATGGAAAACCCAACCCTTTCTATATCAACCGCCCCGGAAATCCGATCAATGAGTTGATCGATGCCCTGTTGGCTCCCTTTTACCGGCCTCCCAAGTTCTTTTTCTCCGGCCATCGTGGATGTGGAAAATCTACAGAGTTGCTGCATTTGCTCAGCAACCAGGAAATTCAAAAAAAATACTGGCCAATCAATTTCAGCATCCGAGAGGAGACTGACATTATCGACCTGGATTTCCGCGACGTGTTACTCGCCATTGGCAGCCGTCTATTTCGTGAATATCGCAAAAAAGGCGGAGTGCTTCCCGATCAATTACTCAAGGAATTGAATGGCTGGAAAGGAAAAGTGGAAAAGCAGATCTCCACCATCCTGGATGGTCGTGTATCAGAATACGAACTTGGCGCTTCCATTGATACATTCTTTGTCAATGCCGGCCTCAAAATGAAATTGGAACCAGCCACTCGTGTGGAGTTGAGACAGGTCGTTGAAACAGATATCACCGGTTTGATCGCCATCATCAACCATATTGCTGCTGCAATTTACCATCAGGAAAAACGAATCCCTTTGATCCTGATTGACGATATGGACAAACCAGACCTGAATCGCGCACGCGCTATTTTTCATGACCGCCGCGAGATCATGATGCAACCAAACTGCGCCATCGTTTACACGGTATCGAGCGCGCTTTTTTACAGCAAGGAATTTGATGCAATTCGCGACCAGGCGCTCTTCCTGCCCAACATCAACCTGAGAACTGCTATCGATACTGACCAACCTTTGCTGGAGGGCTATCGCACCCTGGAAAAATTTGTCGGGGTGAGAATGAACTCTTCGTTGATTCATCCAACGGCCCTGGAAGAAGCGATCACTTACAGCGGCGGCGTCTTCCGTGAACTGGCCCGCATTATCCGCACCGCGATTGGACACGCAAGACGGCGAAAAGCCGCACAACTGGAGATAGACGATATTGAATGGGCTGTCATCGAAATCCGAAATGAATACAGACGGATCCTGGACAAGGAAGATTTGAAATTCCTGAAAAAAGTGCAGGACAGCAGAAAACTCGAATTCAGCGATCGACTGCGGACTCTCCTGCAAGTACTTGCTCTGCTTGAATACCGCGATGATCGGGAAAATTGGTGTGATGTACACCCGGTCTTAAGGAAAATTCTATGACCAATCCTGGCATAATTCAGCATTCACAAATGGATACATTTGATGAGCGAATCGGGATAGCCGTTCAGGAACTCGAACTTGCCATCCAATGGGATCGTCCAGCTGCCCTTCTGGTTGCCTGCAACTCGGAGCCTATTCGCATGGATGCTGAAACTGCCCTTGAAAATTATCTAACTGAACAAGGGCAAGAGATCGTCCATATACAAATGGACGAAATGTCAGGTCTTAATCTAATTAACTACCTGCAGGACTTTCCCTCTGCAGCCAATCACACTTTCTTTATCAGTGGAGTAAACGCTGAACAGGGAAAAATTCTCTCAATCCTTGGGCGCCATCAGGACATATTAATCAATAAGAATATCCGGGCGGTCTTCTGGTTGACCCAAAAGACTCTATTCGAATTGGCGGGCTTTGCACCGGATTTCTGGGGTTATCGCCAGCGCGTTATTGATTTATTGGACTTTCCCAATCCAGATCATATCCTCCAGACTGTTATCGATTCTGCGTGGCAGGACACAGGTGAATATACCGGCCAGTGTGAAGATACAGAGAAAATAATCAATTTGCACGAGGCTTTCCTAACCGAATTGCCGGAAAATGCGGAATCGATACCTACTCGAGCCAATCTACTGCTCACGCTTGGAATTCTAAACTGGCGAAAAGGTAATTTTGAAAAAGCCGATGACCTTTTACAGGATGCCATCAAAATTGCTGTCAATCTTGAAAATAATTGGTTTGAAGCGGAATGTTTCAATGCCATCGCCCTCGTTAAATTTAGCCAGGGCAAACATGACGAGGCCATCGATTCCTACAAACAGGCCATTGCCATCGCACCGGAACAGATTTTTGTCTGGAACAACCTCGGCAACCTGTGTATGAAGATCATGCGGAATGATGAGGCCATGCTTGCCTTCCAAAAGGCATTGCAGCACAACCCAAAGGATCCCGTCGCTTGGAACGGTCTCGGTACAGTGTATTACCAAATCGGTTATCTCGACGATTCCATTACTGCCTACCGCAAGGCGATAGAATACGCGCCTGCCTTTGCCGATTCATGGACAGGCCTGGGCGATGCCTGCGCAAGTATCGGGCGTGACAAAGACGCCATCAGTGCCTATCAAAAAGCGATCAAGCTGGACAAACATCTCGCCACACCCTGGCTGCACCTCGCAGAGATTTATTGCAAAGGGGGGCGCAATAAAGATGCAATCAAAACATATCAACGCGCCTTGCTGGTTGACCCCAATAACCATCAAATGTGGAATGCGCTTGGTTTAATTTTCATGAAGGTCAATTCTTTTAAAGAGGCCGAACGGGCTTTCTTAAAAGCCGTCGAACTGGACCCCGGTTATGGCTGGGCATATTGCAATCTGGCTCTCGTCTACGGAAGCCAGGATAAATATCAGGAAGCGATCGAAGCCTGTCAGAAAAGTGTAGAAGTTTTCACAGAAAACGATGACAAGGTTGTTGCACTCGATCGCCTTGCGAATTTCTACCGCGCCATCAACGATTACGACAATGCCATGCAGGCCTTCCAAATGGCTGATAATCTCAAGGGCCGCGTCAATACAAATCGCGAAATTACCGTTTCAGATTCAGCCAAGTCTGATCAAGGTCAATTATCAGAATCAACCATGGAAGTTTCCATCTCCACGGAGTCAGAGGCAAAATCTCAGCCTGAAGAAACAACATCTTTAGAAGAAATTAAACAAGAAAAGCAAGATATGCCTGCAAGGAAACAACAAATGGAGGAGATCCCCATGACAACCAAAAAAATACTGCGCCCAGCGCATGAGTTTGCTCCTGTGACAAATCTTTCAGAGGATCAACTCGCGGTTGACCCAATTGAAAGCGAAGATGAGATCACAGAAATTAAGAACCCTGAAGTCTGGAATGAAAAAGGAAATATCCACTTTCAGCAAGGGGATTACGACAAAGCCATTGCTGCCTACAACAAGGCTATCGAACTCGATCTCTCATTTGGATGGCCATACAGTAATTTGGCCCTTACCTACCTTTCCCTTGGCAAATTTGCGGAAGCCATTCTTCTATACCAAAAAAGCACCACTCTGCTTCAAAAGCAGGAAGAACAAGCCGCTTCATGGAATAGTATAGGCAATATCTATCGACATCTGAACGATTATCAGGGCGCCTTAAATGCTTATCAAAAAGCAGATGACCTCGACCCGCAAAACGCAGGCAAGCGCGAAAAAATGGACGCGGCTGTTTCCGGCCCAAACTCAAGCAACGCCCAGGTATGGATTGAGTTGGGCAACCTCTTTTTCAAATCAGCATCCTACAGCGAGGCCGTTAACGCATATGCCAATGCCGTAAAAATTGATCCCTCTTCGGGCTGGGCACAAAGCAACCTCGCCATGTCCCTTGTTTATCAAGGTAAATACAAGGAAGCGATCCCTGTCTACTTGAAGAGCATAGAGCTGTTCACGGATGACAAGGACAAGGCTGCATCTTGGAACCGGCTTGGCAATGTATATCGAAAGTTGAACGATGAAAGCAGCGCCATGAAAGCCTATCAAACTGCTGTCATATTATCCGATGAGAAAACAGATTTGCTCACCCGCACCCGCTTCTCCCTATTGAGCAATTGTTACACGAGCTGACCGCTCTTGTTAAAAAAACTGGAGGTAAAAATGTCTGAATATGAATATTGGAAAGACCTTGGCAACATCTTTGACGCGGTCGCCAATTACCAGAAAAAGAACGCGGAATTCAATGACCGTTTTATCAACCCCTGGATTCGACTGGGAAATATCTTCGAGAACCAGGATCACAATGAGCAGGCCATCCAGGCCTATCATCAAGCTACAGAAACTGATCCCAACACAGTGCAGAACTGGATCGACCTGGGCAATGCCCAGTTTAAGAACGGAGATTATCTTGAGGCAGTCAGTTCCTTTAGAAAAGCGACCGACATGGACCCGAAGGCCGGATTGCCATTAAGCAACCTGGCTCTCACCCTGGCTACACAGGGTAAATACGAGGAGGCCATCCCGCTTTATATCGCAAGTATTGAGTTGCTCTCCGACGACAAGGAAAAAGCAATGGTTTGGAATCGAATAGGTAATGCATATCGTAAACTCAATAAATATGAGGATGCATTTATCTCTTTCCAAAAGGCTGATGAGTTGGATAGCGAGAATACGGGTTTCCGCGATAGTCTGGATGAAAATCCAATCGACGCCTCCGTCGTTGTTCCTGAAGAGATTCCTGATGAAAAGAGCGCAGAGCAGCCAGTGGAAATCAAGGAAAAACCTGCTGATGATGAAACGCAGACCAAACAAGTTAATGTGGAAGCACCCACGATTCAAAATCAAACAGGATTGAAGGAAAACTCCACTGAGAACGCTTTCCCACGTATTCCATCCTGGTTAAAAATCAATGGAAGCGTGCGGTTCAAGAAAGAAGCGATCCACACTGGTCAGAAAGCTTCTATCAGCGAAGATGCGGAGATCGAAAGTGGTCAGGCAGCCACAACCAGCGAAGCGGCCATGTCAGTGGAAACAGATCCTGAGTCCATCCCTGAGCAGATGAGTGCCAACCCGGTTGTAAATGAGGATAATGCCGCGGAAACTGCAGGCGAGCCAAAGGTCGAGAATGAAGCGAACATGTGGGTAGAAAAAGTATTCGCACAGGAAGATTCAGTGCTTGTAACGGAATCCGCCACACCTGAGGAAGATTTTGGCGAACTTGCCTACGAAGAATATTTAAAGGATATTATCGAGCCTTCAACTATTTTTTCCGATCCCATGGATGAAATTCGTGGGAAGGCCCCTCAAACCAAAGTGAGCGCCAACGGTGAAGTACATATTGCCATGGACTCAAAAAATGCGCATGTGTGGAATGAATTGGGCAATGTCTATATCAAATCCAATTCCTACGATGACGCAATTGCGGCCTATAGCAAGGCCATTGAACTCGACCGCCACTTTGCCTGGCCTTATAGCAACCTTGCATTGGCATATGTACAAAAAGGACGTTTGGCGGAAGCGATCTTGTTATATCAGCGTGGTATAGAGTTGTTCACTTCAGACAAGGACAAGGCCGTGACGTGGAACCGCCTCGGCAACGTGTATCGCCGAATGAACGATTACGACAATGCCATCTTATCCTATCAAACCGCGGATGAACTTGATCCTGTAAATAACACCCTTTCCCTCCGTTCGAGTTTCGGTTTGCTGGGAAACATGGTCGCCGAACAGAAACCTGCGGTCATTGCATAAGAAGGAGAGAGTAACCATGAACAACTACGAATTATGGAATGAATTAGGCAACTTATATTTTATGCAGGGAGCATATGAACCCGCGATCCATGCTTATTTACGTTCCATCGAACTGGAGACCCGCTTTGGCAGGTCGTATAGCAACCTGGCCATGGCATTTGTTCAGGTAGGCAGGTATGCTGAAGCAATTAATTTATATCGCCGCAGCATTCCATTATTGGAAAATAGAAAAGAGAAAGCCATCACCTGGAACAAACTTGGCATTCTATATCGCCAGGTAAAAGATTATAGTCATGCGCTCGAAGCCTATCAACAGGCGGACTTTTTGGATCCACAGCATGAAGGGGACAGATTCTCCGAGGCTGTACTTGGCAGCAAAATGCCGCTCACCGTCTCCAAACCCGAGGTTGATCTTGAAGCGCTCGTTTCAGCAGAGCAGGATTTGGTCGATTCTGATAAAAGAGATCTCCCTGAAATTGACGCAGAGTTGGGATTTGCAGAGGAAGACTCCAATGTTTCCTGGTTTGGCAGCAAGTTTTTACCAGCTGATCCCGAACAGCACTTTCCGCAGGAAGCGGTTCGCGAATCCATGGCAGGCCTTCACAGCAAATGGAAACCAGCCATGGCAGAAGAGATGGAAATTATCGAAACGCCAGCCCCCGTTAATAAAGAGGCGGAAATAGCTGCTTTGGAATACTCGGACATCATTGTCCCGATCGACCTGGAGATTATCCCACAGAGTGAATTGGATCATCATGACTTAAAAGATGAAACACTCAACGAAGAAATCGACACAAAATTGATCGAGACAATCGAAGAGAATGAGCTCGCGCAAGATGAAGTCCCATTCGAGCACAGTAGAACTACGGAATCCGCCGGCGGCGCTACTTTAAGCGAAGATGAAACAAAGCCGACAATGCATTCACCAGTGGAAGATCCTTTGAAGGAGCAATCCGAAACGGAGTCGGATCCTCTCGAGGTTGATATTGAACAGTGCAAGCTTGCTGCTCAAAAAAATTCCAGAAACTATGCAGTCTGGGAGGTGCTGGGAGATGCCTACAAAGCGGCAGGCAGGTATAAGGACGCCATCTCAGCATATCAAACTGCAATCTCTGTAAACTCCATCAAACCCTCCAGTTACTACCGCTTAGGATTGGTCTATGCCGTGGAAAGAATGGAAACAGAAGCGGTCGCGACTTTTCAGAAGGTCCTGGAATTGGATCCAGACCATGCGCAGGCACACGCCTCATTAGCCAGTCAATATCTAAGAATGGGCCAGGAAGAACTTGCCCAATCCCATATTGAAAAAGCCTTGAACACACATTTGGAAGATGAAACTGAATATAACCGCGCCTGTCTCGAAGCCATCTGTGGAAACATCGACCGGGCGCTTGAATTACTTGAAATTGCCCTTCAATCCAAGCAGACCTATATTGATTGGGCTCACAACGATCCTGATCTCGATCCTCTGCGCAGCGATCATCGTTTTCAGGACCTGCTCTCCACCTATGCAACATAGCGTATGATGATATTGGCGATCCGCCCAAACCTTGGAAAAATTTATAATAACTAGTCTGAAGGATTGGGAAGCCACATCAGATCAAGTCGATAAGCGGAGTCTGGTATTAGATCCGCTTTTTGATTCACCCACCATTAAAGCACGCCGTCAGGCTTAAATGATTTTCCATCAACAGTTACTTGAGAGAGATTATAAATTCAGGGAATTTCCCAATTCATACGGCTTGCACAAAACAGCAGATGAAATGTAAAAAAATGCCTTTCCGGATGGGCAAAAATGAGTATGCCAATCGGGAAGTTGTTTAGCTACCAGGGTACGGCCCTGGCGGCTATCATTACAGCATAGAAAAAAATACCAAGGAGCACAAGGAGCAATCACATGGCCAAATTATGGGAGTTATTAGACCAGGCATATTATTTCATCGGCACAAACCATTACGCTGATGCCAAAAATATCCTTGATCAGATTTTGCACACCGATCCCCAAAATGTAGACGCATGGGATGCGTATATCCGCATTTGCACCACCCAAAGTGACCTGGAAGTTTTACGAAATTATATTGATAATATTTGGAGTACCCGAGTACGCGATCAGGATTATCTGCATGCCAAACAGCGTTTTGTCCTTCGGCGGCTGGATGAGAAAATAAACAGTCTCTAATTTCCCGATCATAATCACGACTGGAGCGGCTTCCATGCCAATTTCATCACATTTACTAGAAAGAGCATATCAACTTATCAAAGCCAGGCAGTACGAAAATGCCGAGCTTGTTCTTGACGCTGTCGTGAGAGTCGACCCCAAAAATGTGGAGGCATGGAAAACTTATTTACAAATCCACAGGGATGTCAACGATCTATATTGGCTCAAGGAACGAATATTAAAAACAAAAGATCTAAGTGATACGGATAAAAAATACATACTCGATTATCAGAATTACCTTATTCAGCAATGGGCGGAAACCAAAGTATATACCGTGGCTGAAAAATACGAGAACGCCCTGCCGTCCGATAATTATGACAGCGAACAGGATGAACCTGTAACGCTTGAACTAATAGATATTTATAATTATCCTGAACAAAAAATCGAGAAGATCCGCACAAGAAAACCAAGACGAAGATATTCATCCGTGATTTCAGCCGCCAGCGGGTATGCCGTCATCTTGTTTGCCTTGTTCTTGCTGGGCATCCGCCTGCTCGCCATACAACCTCTATTGGGATACGCCTTATTGGGGGTATTTATATTCGGCGGCATACTCTGGCTGCAAAATTACAGCATCCAGATGCCCGTGACATTTACAGGTGCCGCACGCACATTTTCGCTCGAAAATAAACATGAAATAAGCATTGTTGACAGATCACAGGGCAAGCTTGAAGAAGGTAAGCAAAACCGTGAAAAAACTAAAAAAGTGAAAAAGTGAATTTTGTATCAACCCTTGAAATTAAAATATATTAGATCGGACCATCGCACAAATTTCCAATGGCGGTTTGTCCGATTCTGCTTTAGAATCATCCCAGGATGAAAAAAACCTTTAACAGCATCAGGTCATTTTTAAACACTCCTGTGGGAGTGGTCATAATTACAACGGTAATTTGGCATGTCATACTGTGGGGTTTGAAGATTCCATTTAATTACTATGTCAGTATCGCCGTATTTTTCATTGACATCGGCATCGCGTTCTACCTGCTTGACCGCCTGGTTTATTTCTTTTCCCAATTTGTCCTGCCCATTCAAGATCCAAGAGACAGGCAGGAAATTTATTCACAGGTAAAGACCTCCAACTCGGGCGATCGCGGGCCGACGCTCTTTATCAAGAACGGAAGGGTGATCGAACACGAGGGTGAGGCAAACAAACGCGGTCCCGGCGTGATCGTCCTGGATACTGCCAGCGCCCTCGTTTTACGGACGGACACTGAAATTATCAGCACGGTGGGACCCGGGATCAGATTCACGAGGGAGGGTGAGTATATTGCCGGAAGCGTGGATCTTCGGACACAATGGCAGTTCATTGGACCGTTTGCGAGCGAACTGCCTTTCTTAAATCCAGCGCCGGCCTCATCTCCGAAAAGCTATAATGAATTGCACAATCGCCGTCAGCAAACCAGCGGACTGACCCGCGACGGCTTCGAAGTCTCCCCGACCGTCAGTATCAAATTCAGCATCAAGCGCCCAATGGGGGCTAAACCAACTGTAAACGGCGTAACCTCCCAATATGGGTTTGACTCGACATCGGTCCTCAATGCGATCACCCGTGAAGTGGTAAGACTCGGCACCGCAGAGAACAGCAAGACCCGCATGGATTGGAACAAACTGCCCGCGCATCTGGTGGTGAACATATGGCGCGAATATATCCGCAAATTTAAACTCGAAGACTTGTTCACCACCGGAGAAGTCAGCGGACTGCAAACCATTGAGGATATGATCAACAAACGCGTGAGACAGAAACATGTGGTGCCGCTGGACGACACAGGCGAACCAAAACCAATCCCAAAAAACAAATGGCCTGAAAGCCTGGAATATAATCAACTTCACGCCCGCGGGCTTGAGATCATGGAAGTGCGCATCCACAACGTCCTGTTTGACCCGACCATTGAAGAACAGATCATCCAGCAATGGAGCGCGGAATGGATGAAAATCGCCAAACAGGAAGAAAAATTCCTGAATGAAAAAGAGGCGTTGATCGAAACTGCGGCGCGCGATGAAGCCGGCAAAAAATTTGCAAGGATAGTATCTGGGAAATTCGGGGGCAAGGTCACCCTGCCGCAACAAAACCTGTTCAAAACGCTTCAGCTTTTAATCCAGCCGCTTAAGGAATACATTCTTAAGGAGAGCAATGCCAACAGCGACATGGATAAAGAACTGAGGAAATTGGATGAGATCTGGAAATGGCTTTTGGATCATAGTGCCGAAAGCGCATCGAAACAGGAAGGGGGCGGGGAATGAAAAGAAACAGGCAACGTGATGAGATGGCATCCCTGCTCTTTGGTTTGACGGATAAGAACGTTCAATTCCGAAGCAGGTGGCGGGGCATTGCCGGTCTGGCCGTTTGGTTGTTATTAAGTGGCTTGACCATGATTCTGCATGTCTTTAGCGTCAAGGAACAGGTCCATCTCGCAATCGTGATCGGCTTGAGTTTCCTGAAATATATTCCTTTGCTTGTCGTTATTTACAGCCTGGCCAGGAAAATGGCGGCTCAATACCTCGATGATATTTATGAACTGCATGATGAAGCCCTCGCATCCGGTTTTCTCGAAGATCTCACTTTCGGCAAAGGGCGTGAACACATCACAATCAACGAAGGCCGGATCTCCGATCAGGATGAAAGATCCCCCATCATCCTGATCGGCGGGCCTGGCACGATACAAGTCAACCTGGACAGCGTGGCATTGCTCGAAAAAGTGAACGGCGAACCGGAAGTCATATACCCTAGAAGCAAATCGTGGAAACTCGACAGGTTCGAACGCATCCGCGAAATTGGCAAACATGATCAGGTCGGCAAACGTGAATATGCCATTATTAATCTGCGTGACCAGTTTATCACCGGGCTCTCATTAAAATCACGCACAAAAGACGGCATTCCCCTGGAAGCGCACGGGATCAAGGTGATATTTAGCATCCTGCGCAGACAGGATACGGGTGGCGACCGCGACAAAAATAATGCCTATCTATTCGATGAGAGCGCCGTACGGGCCCTTGTCTACAACCAGATGATTATCACACCCGAACCTTCCGCCCCGTCCGGAATCAACTTCCCGTGGGATACGACCATTGTGCCGCTCATCATTTCGGAATTGGAAAAACTGATCACATCACGCACGTTAAGTGAAATCATCGCCAGCATCAGTCAAAAGGAAATGGACCAGGTCTCGACCAATGAACACACGATTGCCCAGATGCGCGTGGAAATGACCGGCGCACACAAAAGAACGAACGCCGGGCAGGATTCCAGCCCGCCCAACTTTGAATCGCGTTCCAAGATCACCGCCCAATTTTTCGACAGCCCATTCAGGGAGAAGGCCGCAAAACTTGGCATCGCGATTGAATGGATAGATATCGGAACATGGCAGCTTCCCTCCAGCCTGATCCTTGATAAACATAAGGAGGCCTGGAATCAAGCGCGCGAAAATGAAAACAAGCGCAGCGCCTTGGCGCGCTCAAGGAAACAATTCGAATTGGCTGAAATCATCAAGTTAATAAACAACGTCGTTATTTCTAATTACGATAAATCGACTGCATCACATCCTTCCTCGTACTGGGAGGAGGAAGTTACAAACAGGGAAGGCTTGACTGAGCAGGATGGATTGGTCAGACACAGGCCGGAATTAATAAACCAAATCCACAGCGAGGATCACGACAAAACAGAATTCAGCAGCCCCTTATCTTCAAGACCTGAATTCAAAAACCAGCTGGCGCAACAGGAAATTAATAAAAAGGCGGACACCGTCGCCCTGGAGATATTAAAGGCTTTTCGTAAGGAACTCCTTGCAGCAAAAATGCTGATCGAAAATGAAAATAATTCATCGAACGATAATGATGAGGACCTGATAAAAATAGATAAAGCATTACATGATGTCTCGCATCTTACCTATCATTTTCCGACCAACTGATAATGAATCATCCAAACCTTCAACTCTCCCCCGAAACGTCACGCGCGCTTAATCTGGGTGCGCCGATTGTCGCCCTTGAATCCACCGTCATCACACACGGACTGCCCCATCCACAAAACCTGGAACTCGCACGGGAAATGGAAAAACAAGTGCGCGATAACGGCGCGACTCCCGCCACCGTTGCAATCCTGGATGGAAAGATCCGCATCGGTCTCTCGGACGATGAACTGGTTCGGCTTTCTAATTCAGACTCCACACTGAAAGTGAGCCACCGCGATCTGGCCACCGCCATCATCAAAAAAGTGAACGGCGGCACCACCGTCGCAGGCACGATGTTCGCCGCAAACATGGCGGGCATCAAAGTCTTTGCCACCGGCGGCATCGGCGGCGTACACAAGGAATCATCCTTTGATATTTCAACGGACTTGCGTTCACTGGCAGAGATTCCCATGATCGTGGTGTGCGCCGGCGCAAAAGCGATTTTGGACCTGCCCGCCACGCTCGAATATCTTGAAACCCTGGGCGTACCGGTCATCGGCTACAAAACGGACGAATTCCCCGCTTTTTACTCCCGCGAAAGCGGACTTGGCGTGAGCGTGCGGCTGGACTCCCCAAAAGAAATTGCAGATTTCGCCAAAGCGCATTGGGACCTGGGAATGAAAAGCGGAGTGCTCGTTACGAATCCCATTCCAGCAGCGGAGGCAATTTCAAGCTCCAAGATGGAACCGGTCATTGCTAAAGCGTCCGCTGAGGCCATCAAACAGGGAATCCACGGACAGGCCTTGACTCCGTTTTTACTGGCCCGCATCAGTGAATTGACAAAGGGGAAATCGCTCAAGGCCAATCTTGCCCTGTTGTTGAACAACGCGCGCCTTGCCGCGAAGATTGCGAGAGAGGTGAATGTCAAAAGGAAGGAATGGGCAATTTAACGCCCTCGCAATGACATAAAGAGGTGATATGAAAAACGAATTCACGCTTACAGCGACCTTCCACACAAGTGCGGAACAAATCTACAAAGCATGGCTCTCCACGCAGGGACACTCCCTGATGACGGGCAGCCCAGCAAAAATAGATGGCCGCGCAGGCGGAGATTTCACTGCATGGGACGGCTATATTTGGGGAACATTCTTGGATTTGGAGGAAAATAAAAGAATCGTGCAAGCCTGGCGCACAGGGGAATTCCCAGAAGAAGCAGAAGACTCGCACGTCCAAGTTTTATTGGAAGAAAGCGGCGGAATAACCAAAGTCACACTTACCCACACCAACATCCCCGCAGGTCAGGCGCAGGGTTATGAACAAGGCTGGCATGACTTTTACTTCAAGCCGATGAAAGAGTATTTTGGGTAGTCATGAACAAGTATGTCACCCTCCCGAAGGACATCGGGACGATGTGAACGCAGCGAAGGGTCTCTACCGCCTAGAATAAGGGACTCTTCGGTCCCAACAGCCCCTGCACCAACTCATCCGGTACCTGCACAGCGACCAATTCGCCGCGTACGGTGATAACTCCATTCACAACAATCCATTCTTCGATCACAACTTTACGCCCTTTTACTTCCTTCACTTTCCCACGCACCTCCAGCATGGGACCCAGCGGTGTGGGCTTGAGATAATCCACATGCAAGGAAGCAGTCAGGTAACGCAAGGGCGGTTCGGTATCCATGGCGCGGTTTTCAGCGCGATACCCTGCGGCGGCGGCGGTACCTGTGCCGTGACAATCGATCAACGAAGCCAGCAAGCCGCCATAGACATAGCCGGGGATGGCAGTATGATACGGCCTGGGTTGAAATCGGCAAACGGATTCCTCGCCCTCCCAATAGCTCTTGATCTGATGACCCAGGTCGTTCAGGCTTCCACAGCCGTAACAATGTGCCATGTGATCGGGATAGTAATCCTGAAATGCTTTTTCGCTCATGATGTTCACCTTTGAAAGAGAAATTTTACGGAGTGGAGGTGGAAGTTAAAGTTGGCGTGCCGGTTGCAGTCGGCGTTGCAAGATCGCCAAGCACCACAAAACGCCCGACCACCTTCCATTCATAGCCCATGAAGATTTGCACTTCATACTGACCGGGCTGCCAGCCGCCGATGGGACTGGAACATTCCGAATAACCGCCAATGCCGCCGGTGCCGCCATCCCAGGGCTTGGTTTCGTAACATACCAATTGGGCGTTGCGGTACCAAAGCGCGCTCCATTGCACACCGGGGATGGTATTGTTGTAATCGAAACCGCCATACATCGTTTTGATGGGAAGTTCAAAAACGGTCTTCGGATCCACCGGATTCACGCCGTCAAATTTGGTTGAAAATTGAATGGCGGTAAAGACCGCCTCTGGATTCGGCGTAACGGGTCCTTCAAACAAGACTTCGATGGCCAGGGGCAGGAAGGGAGTGAGCGTTAATGTGGGCGTATCGGAAACGGATGGGGTCAAGGTAAGGGTCGGCGGGACCGTGATCGTCGGGGTCATCGTGATGGTTGGGGTTGGCGTGATGGTTGGAGTCAGGGTTGGCGTGGGGGAGGGCGGAAAATATTCATAGATCATCGGCTCGCCGTAGAATGGAAGCCAGTAGGCAAATCCCACCAGGAGCAAGGCAAGGAAAAACAATCTCCAGGCCGTGATATTATGCCGTTTCCGCAAACTATAGAACGATAATTTGCGCGCGGTCTGCATGGTTTTGACGGCGGCCCGGATCGAAAAATACGCGGCCACCACAGCCAATAAAGCCAGAGCTATCACGCCTGCGCGAATATCCATCATGCGATTATAGCATGTGCAGGTGACTGTCCCTTTTTTGCATTATTGTGTACACTTACCCTATGGATAAAGAAATCGTGCTCCTCAAACTGGGCGGATCGCTGATTACAGACAAGGATATTCCCTACACCCCAAGGCTCGACAAACTAAAGGAACTGGCGCAGGAAATCAAAACGGTTCTGGACTCAAACCCAGATCTGCTCCTGATCCTCGGGCATGGCTCCGGCTCGTTCGGACATGTGGCCGCGAAAAAGTACGGCACGCGCGAAGGCGTGCGGACCCGCGAAGAATGGCAGGGATTCGCCGAAGTCCGTTTTCAGGCGGCAGAGCTGAACCGCCATGTGATGGAATCTTTGTTAAAGGCCGGCCTGCCGGCGATCTCATTTCCGCCATCTGCTTCGATGGTTTCAAAGGATCGCAAGGTCATCCATCACAACGTATTGGCGATACGCAAGGCATTGGAGGTACAGCTACTGCCCGTCGTTTACGGCGACGTGGCATTCGACGAGCAGCGCGGAGGCACGATCCTTTCGACCGAGGATGTCTTTACATTTCTCGTCGAGCAGTTCTCCCCCACACGGATATTGCTGGCTGGAATCGAAGCCGGCGTGTGGGAGGATTTCCCAGCGAAGACCAAGCTGATAAAACAGATCCAACTGTCAGATTATGAAAAGAGGCGGGCCGGCATCAGCGGTTCGGCAAGTACGGACGTCACCGGCGGGATGAAGGCCAAGGTGGAGGAGATGCTTGCATTAATCCAAAGAACGAACGGGCTGACGGCGCAAATCTTCTCGGCTGAGAAAAGCGGAATTTTGGAGCGCGCCTTACGAGGGGAGAATCCTGGCACACTTTTAACCGCTTGATATGACAAAAATATGACGAAAAACTCTTGCTTTTTTTATCGTTTATACGATAATAGAGTAAGTAAAAAATTATATATAATCTCAAGGAGAGACAATGGCAACCAAAACAAGGTCTACAAAGAAAATCTCAAAAGCGCAATCGAAGGCGAAGGCAAAAGCAAGGAAAATAACAGCCAATAAGATAACTGCGAAGAAAAAAGTTGTGGCAGCCTCATCCCGGAAAGGGAAAAAGGCTGTGATCACATCGCCCCCGAAAGGAAAGAAAGCTGCGCCTGCCAGGGCAAAAGTGACCTTCAAACCGACGAAACTAAAACTCGTCCGCCCAGTACCTTCTGATATTGACATCGCGCAATCTTCAAAAATCAAGCCTGTTATGCAGATCGCCGCTGAACTAGGCATCCGCGAAAATGAACTTGAGTTGTACGGGCCGTATAAAGCCAAAGTAAAACTTGAGATCCTGGAACGCCTAAAGAATCGCCCGAACGGAAAATATATTGACGTGACCGCCATCACCCCCACGCCGCTTGGTGAAGGGAAAAGCACCACGATGGTGGGGTTGAGTCAAGCATTGGGTGCGCATTTGGGCAAGCGGGTCTTCACGTGCATCCGCCAGCCTTCGCAAGGCCCAACCTTCGGAATCAAGGGCGGCGCGGCAGGCGGCGGATATTCACAAGTGATCCCCATGGAAGATTTCAATCTGCATTTGACAGGTGACATTCATGCTATCACTGCGGCGCATAATCTCACCGCCGCCGCGTTGGATACGCGCGTAATGCACGAAAAAATACAGGATGACGAGAAGTTGTTCAATGCGCTTTGCCCTGTGGGTAAGACAGGCAATCGCAAATTCTCACCCACCATGCTGCGCCGATTAAAGAAACTCGGCATCAACAAAACCGATCCCAACGATTTGACGCCCGATGAACGCTCGCTTTTTGCGCGGCTTGACATTGACGAGTCCACCATCACCTGGCGCCGTGTTGTGGATATTAATGACCGTATGCTGCGCGAAATACAAGTCGGCCTGGGCAAGGATGAAGCAGGATTCGAACATCGCTCTGGCTATGACATCAGCGTCGCTTCCGAGATCATGGCGGTGCTGGCTCTCACCACAGACCTTGAAGATATGCGTGAACGTTTTGGAAGAATGGTCGTTGCCACCAACAAACGCGGCGAAGCCGTAACTGCCGAAGACCTCGGCGTGGCTGGCGCAGTGACTGTTTTGATGAAGGATGCCATCAAGCCAAACCTGATGCAAACTCTTGAGGGCACGCCCGCCTTCGTTCATGCTGGACCGTTCGCCAATATCGCGCACGGGAACAGTTCCATCATCGCCGATAGGATCGCGCTCAAACTTGTAGATTACGTCGTTACTGAATCTGGATTTGGCGCAGACGTCGGCATGGAAAAATTCTTTAATATCAAATGCCGCTATTCTGGCTTGATCCCACAGGTGGTCGTATTGGTTGCAACTGTGCGTGCGCTTAAGATGCACGGCGGAGGCCCGAAAGTTGTGGCTGGCAAACCGCTTGCCCCAGAATACACAGATGAGAATTTGGATTTGCTCCGCGCGGGTCTCCCGAACCTCGAACGTCACATTCAGAATGCGCTTAAGTTCGGTGTGAATGTTGTCGTAGCCGTGAATTCCTTTGCGACAGATACTCCCACCGAAGTGGAACTCATCCGCGAAGCCGCGCTCAAGATGGGTGCGATAGATGCGGTCGTCTCCACTCACTGGGCGGATGGCGGCTCGGGCGCAAAGAAATTAGCTGAGGCTGTTGTGAAAGCCGCAGAGATGCCCACCGACTTCAAGTTCCTGTATCCTTTGGAAAAACCCATCAAAGATAAGATCGAAACGATTGCACGCGAGATCTATCGCGCCGACGGCGTGGATTACTCCCCCGAAGCCGAGGAACAGATCGCGCGCTACACTCGTCTCGGGTTCGATAAACTGCCGATATGCATGGCGAAGACCCACCTTTCGTTCACAACCGACGCGTCGAAGAAGGGCGCTCCTACTGGCTTCCGCATTGCTGTGCGTGAGATCCGCGCGAGCGTTGGCGCAGGCTTCCTGTATCCGATCCTTGGCGATATGAGGACGATGCCTGGCCTGCCCACTCGCCCCGTCTTCTATGATGTCGACCTGGACCTGGAAACCGGCAAAGTGGTCGGATTGTTCTAAGATACAAATAAAGTCACTGCTTGGCCCCAATACCTGCATTTGCATGCGGGTGTCGGGGCTCACAACCCTCACGCGGACGTGGTGCATCATTAATCGGCCCTCCGCAGACAAAATAAAACGAGTAGCAAGTTCTCTGCGGCTACTCGTTTTGACTATAAATCTTCTGGCTTCAAACCTGTCACCTTGGCAATACGTGCCAACATTTTGGGACCGATTTCTTCGTTATCGTGAAATGCAAAGACTACATCGGCCCAGCCTGTGCGTTCTAAAATTTTATGCGAGCCTGTCTGTCTTTTGACACGCCAGCCGATTTTTTCAAGCGCAGGTAACAAACGCTTTGCTTTTACACTTTTCCAGTCACTCATGCCAGCGAGAACGAGAACATCAACGCGGGAATGGCTTCCCCGTTATCCAGCCGATCTGCAACCACACGCAAAGCCAATGCCTGCGCATGAGCTACTGCATCATCAGGGTCTTTTCCATAGACCATCACACCTGGCAATTCCTTGACCTCTGCCAGCCAGCGACCGTCTTCTTCCTGTTCATATTCGACAGTAAAAGTCATGTGAGCCTGCCTTTCTTTATTGGATTATAACCTTGTATGGACATTCCCCACATTCTCACGCCTCCCCAACGTTCGGGACACTATGCAGCCCCTCCCCGGCAAGCCTGAAGCCCCGCCAGGGCTAGAGCGCGAGGGCGGTTTACCATCCTTCAGCCATGAGCCCGCTGGATTTATCCACGGGCGGACTCAATTCCTTTTACCCATTTCACCTTGAAAGGTTTCAATGTATTAACTAAACGCGCATCTGCTGTCCATAAATCGACCTCCATCCATTCTGCCAGAGCAAGGTAATGAGCATCATATGTGGCAGGCAGGTTGAAGCGCATGGCGATTTCACGCGCCTTCAAATGCAGGTTCTTCTCATTGACCAGGGTGATCGGCAGGTCAAGCGACAGCTCCAGGGTTTCCCGAATGGTTTCTGCCGAAAGCATCTGGTTTCTTTGCTGTTGGTAAAGCGCGTTTGTTACTTCATAAAACAACAAGGACGGTGCAACCAGACTCACCTCGTCTGAAATCCATGATTGCCATAAACTTTGAACGGATTCATTTTCAGGCTGCAACACATATCTGAGAATGAGGCTTGCATCAACGCAGACGGTTGTTGATTTGCTCATCGCGTTCTTCCCTCCCCTGGCGGATTAATTCAGCAGGGTCTGGCAGGCTTTTTCCCGCCAGCTCCACACGGATTTTTTTATGCAAGGCTTCAATTCTCTTTTGCACATCGGCATGCACCTTGGCCGCGATTAACTGGTCGTATGCCTTCTTGGAAAGGATAACGACTTCCGCTTTGCCGCTTCGTTCCACGATGACGGGAGCGACCTTCGCCTGTTTCATCACATCCCCAAAGTTGATGCGGGCTTTTGTGGCGCTGATTGTCTTAAGCATGGGCACCTCTCGATTGATTAATCGATTAATCAATCAGAAATATACTCCCAAACGGACTGGACGTCAATTTGACTTGCAAGGCGCCCCTTCGCGAAGGGGACGGGGGTGGTTGGTGAGTCTGTCGAATCTTGGGGTCGATACGCCAATCCTCTGTCATCACATGGATTCGCTGACTCACACTCGAATAATCTTCTGCAAGTTCGACAGGCAAAACAAGATTCATCATTGTTTCCGAAGATTCAAATTTCAGCCTTTAGATGGGCAAGGATATTTTGCTGGCCAAATTTCTCACATTTCCAACAACAACCGTGTATTCAGGGGTATTGAATAAGGAGAATAGACTTATTTTGTAAGACAATTGTCCTATTACTGTTTCCTTAGGAGCATCAATCTCATACGAACTCTTAATCCCAAATTGCCAAGAATGAAGAACAGTGTTGGGTGCAAATTTTTCATCACTGGTTATGCAACCTACCCATTTTCCAATGTCGTCCGTCTTCCCCATAATAGCCGAAACGATGCCCAAATCCTCGATATCGTCAATACCGAAATGAGCTACAGCAAACCCGTAAGCAATTTTAGCGAGCATTCTCGCAAAACTATTTGGACTGTATGAAATGTTTACAGCAATTTTTCCAGGACCATATTTTTTTCGAAGCTTTTCTTTTGGAATCCCTCTAATTTCGCTTGAGTAGAATGCACCTGTGCCCTGAATACCAGATTGATGAGGTCGATCGTCTAAAGTTTCTGGAAGCATAAAAATTGGCAACATAAAGAGAATTGGACAATCTTCTGCTGGGATTTCAATATAGGAAGTATTACTATCTTGTTCAAGCACAACCGTTATCTTTTTGTCTTTATTCTTCCCGTGCCGAGAACGCATTTTAAACCCAACTCTCGGCAGAATAAATGCACGACGAAGAACATCGCCTTCAAAAGCAGATGTTATTTTGCTACATTCACTACAGCTTGCTTCTAACAAAACTTGATTACCATTTAACCCGTATGGAATGATATGTTCCTCTGATAATGGAACATCAGGTTTTTTACAATATATACATTTCTCGACTTTGCCAAGAACGGTACGGTTCGTGTCAAAAGGAGATGACGGTACTACACTCATTGGGTACTAAAACCCCAACTCTTTCAAATTCTGCGCCTCGCTCTTCTTTCCTCGCTCTTCTTTCCTCCCCCTCCGAGCAGTTCCTTCCAAAACGTTTCATCATACCTTCTTGACCTCACAGGCAGCGGCATACTTGCGTCACTCCAAATACTTGTCTGCGAACTCGCGCGGCTTCAAGACTTGAATCCCCTGATACCCAGAGACTTTCAATAAATGCTTGTCTCCGCTGACGATAACCTTGCTTCCGCTTGCCAGCGCGCAGGCGAAGAACTTGTCATCGTCAGGATCTTCACAAATAGGCTCTTTCAAAACCGCAGATTCGTAAATCTTTGCATGTTCAAGTACGAAATTCAAAAATGGCTTCAAGTCAATGGCAGGATGTTCCTCTCCCAGAATCTCTCCCACCCGCCGATATTCATCCAGTATTTCCTGAGATACGACCAGTTCAAATTCGCCCGATTGCCATGCTTTGAGGATTTGATAGGGAGGTCCACTGAAGAACACTCCAGAGACGAACACATTGGTGTCCATCACAACTTTCAGATCCAAAACAACTTTCATTTACGCTCTCGCGCTTTGGCTACGGCAGATTCAATATCCTTCCGCTTCAACCCTGCCTCCTTTGCCTGCTTGCGTGCCTGCTTGATGAGCGTGTCAAACTCGCCCAGGTCTGGCGGGGCAATTGCCTTCAGGATGATGACATCCGCGTCGCCTATAACGACAAACTGAACGCCTTCTACCAGTTTGAGGCGTTTGCGAATTGTTTCAGGGATGACGACCTGTCCCTTTGATGACATGCGGGTGGTGGCTAATGTGTCCATAATCTATCCTTTCTTACCAGTAAGATTATAACACGGTACCTAAAACCCCAACTCCTTCAAATTCTGCGCCTCGCTCTTCCTCTCCTTCCCTCCCAACAGCTCCTTCCAAAACGCCTCGTCATACCTGCGCGATCCCCTGCGGGCAGGCAGCGGCATCGGCAGGCCCCAGCCCTGGAGCAGAACCTCCTCTTTCGGCTGCAGACGCGCCAGCATGCCGTCAGATAGGGAAATATCATGATTTCTCATTAGAACATTTGTACATAATTTTAACCACAAATGAACTAAAATACAAGCGAATCAATTGGGAACTTTTTATAACCCGCAGCGTCTTGAAAGAGACAAAACGCTAAAAAGGAGATCATAATATGCGTACCAAATATTTTGTTTTTGTAATCCTGGCCTTGGCTCTCGTGCTGAGCGCCTGCGGCCCCGCCAACATCAGCCAGGCGGCTCCCGAAAATCTTCGCACCTTGAACGTGAACGGCATGGGACAAACCTACCTGACCCCGGATATTGCCTATATCAATATCGGCGTAAACACCCAGGGGCCGAGCGCTTCCGAGGCAGTCACGCTGAACAAGGAGCAATCCAACGCGGTGATCGAGGCCATCAAGGCTGCCGGCGTGGATGCAAAGGATATCCACACCACCAATTTCAGCATCTGGTCGAACCCGCAGTATGATGACAGCGGACAAATCTCCGGCACGACCTATGTGGTGGATAACACCGTCAACGTCGCCATGCGCAACCTCGACAAACTCGGCGACCTGCTTGACTCCGCAATTGAGGCCGGCGCGAATAGCATCTACAGCATTCAATTCGACGTAGCCGATAAAACCGAAGCCACAAAGGAAGCCCGCGCGAGCGCAGTGGAAGATGCAAAGTTGCAGGCCCAGGAATTGGCAGATGCCGCTGGTGTCTTACTCGGCGATATTCAAACCATCTCCTTCTATGACAGCACACCGGGTACCTATTTCGAGGGCAAAGGCGGTGGCGGTGGTGTAGACACTGCGAATGCGACAGTACCAATCCAGCCCGGACAATTGGTGATTTCTGTGACCGTCAACGTCACATATACGATCAAATAACCGCTTCATTACTGACCGTAAACCTGCTCCTGTTTCGAGGGGCAGGTTTTTTTCACTCCATCTGCCTCCTCCAAATGCGCCTGAAGTTGCATTTGGAGGAGGTGTCGCATAAGTTGCGAAGGGGCGGGGTTATAATCACGCCATCATTCCGGCAGGATACAATTCTGCCCTATAGGAGTCGCTTTATGCTAAGAGTTGGATATATCGGTTTGGGGTTAATGGGCAAGTCGATTGCGCGGAATATTCTCAAAGCAGGGTTCCCCCTGGTTGTGCATAATCGTTCCCGTGCCGCAGTGGATGAACTGGTTGCGGAAGGCGCAGCCTCCGCAAATTCGCCAAGGGAGGTCGCCGGGCAAGTGGATGTGGTCTTCACCAATCTGCCCGATTCACCCGACGTGGAAAAGGTGGTGCTGGGCGAAAACGGAATCATAGCAGGCGCACATAAAGGACTGATCATGGTGGATAACTCCACCATCAAACCGGCTTCCGCGCGTTTGATCGCAAAGAAGTTGAAAGAAATAGGCGTATTCTCTCTCGATGCACCCGTCTCAGGCGGCGACATTGGCGCAAGGAATGCCACCCTCACCATCATGGTCGGCGGCGAGGCGGAAGCGTTGGAAAAGGTCATGCCTATATTTCAGGCCATGGGCAAGACCATCACACACGTCGGTGATGTGGGTGCTGGACAGGTTGCAAAAGCCGCCAATCAGATCATGGTCGCCGCGCAGATGGTGGCCATGGGCGAGCTGCTTGTTTTTTCCAGGAAGGCGGGCGTTGACCCCCGCAAGGTCGTCGCTGCCATCAAAGCCGGCGCCGCGCAGTGCTGGTCATTGGATGTCAAACCGCCGCGCTTGTTCGACGGCAATCGCAGCCCCGGCTTCAAGGCGCACATGCAGTTGAAGGATATGAAAATCGTTTTGGATACCGCCAAAGAATTTGATATTCCCATTTCAGGTACAATTGAAAATACAAAATTATTCCAACAAATGATCGACCTCGGCATGGGCGAATTGGATAACTCCGCCGTGGTGGGTGTGATCGAAAAACTCGCGGGCGTGGAGATCGTTTGAACGTTGGAAAGTTGGAAGGCTGAAAATTGAAGGTTACAACCTGTAAACCTGTAAACCTGCAACCTTCAACCTGCGACCTGCAAACATGTTTTTAGAAATCAACCAACCCGTTCCCGATTTTGAGCTGCCCGATATTCACGGCCAACTGCATCGCCTCAGCCATTATCGCGGCAAGGTTGTCATCGTCAATTTTTGGTCCTGCAAATGTCCGCATTCGGAGCGCACAGACAAGGTCATTATTCCCATGTTCGGGCAGTGGCAGGAAGATGTGGCGATGTTGTCCATCGCTTCGAATCGACGCGAGAATATTCAGGATGCAAAAAAAGCCGCTGAGGCGCGCCGCCTGCAGACGGTCTTGTTGGATGCGGACTGTCAGGTGGCAGATTTATTTGAAGCGCAGACTACTCCGCATGTCTTTGTGATCGACCGCGAAGGTATCCTGCGTTATCGCGGCTCTGTGGACGATGTCACTTTTCGGCAGCGCATCCCCACCCGCTTCTTCCTGAATCTGGCAGTTGAGTCGCTGCTCGAAGGGCATTTTCCAAAGCTGACAGAATCGCCCGCCTACGGTTGTACGATTATTCGTGAAATTTGATAGAATAAAACTGTGATTGAACTTAAAGAACGCAACGATTTTTTAAACCAGATCCATCTCTTCAATGGTTTGCAGGATGCTGAGTTGACGGATATTTCGGTTAAGCTGGTAGAGCGCATTTACCCGGCAGAGACCGTCATCTTTGAGCGCGATGCAAAACCTGACGGGTTTTATTTAATCTATAAAGGGAAAGTCAGGGTGGTCCAACCACGTGAACGAGGCGACGATTTTCTGACCTGGCTCGATTCGGGAGATTATTTCGGTGAAGAGGCTTTACTTGAAAAGCGCAGCCATCCAGCCACGGTAATCACAGAGGATGAAACCATCGTTCTTTTTCTCCCCCGCGAGGAATTCGAAAACCTGCTTAATAAGTATGAAAAATTAAGACCCAATTTTCTGGTATCCATCAAAAGCCGTAATTTGGCGCGCAGCCTCGTGTTCAAATGGCTGGACCCCAACGAGGTAATTTATTTCATAGCTCGCAGGCATAAGATCAGATTGTATCAGGCCCTGGTCGCTCCGTTCTTTTCCCTGGCCTTACCCATTGCACTTATTGGATGGTCGTTCCTCTCCGGGGCAAACTCGCCCGTGGCAATTGGGGCATTCCTTTTAGTCTGCATCCTTTTATGGGCGCTCTGGCTGGCGATTGACTGGGGCAACGACTATTATATTGTCACCAACCAGCGCGTGGTCTCGGTGGAGCGTGTGATCGGCATCTACGACAGCCGCCAGGAAGTGCCGCTCGCAACCATCCTTTCGGTCAATGTGGAGACGGATATCATCGGCCGCACATTGGACTACGGCAACGTGGCGGTGCGTACCTTCGTCGGGAATATAAAATTCGATTATGTAGACCACCCCGATCAGGCGGCGGATATGATCCGCGAACATTGGGAGCGCACAAAGGCGGAAGGCACACAGGCCCAAAAAGACGCGATGAAGAACGCCATCCGCGCACAATTGGGGCTGACGGTGGGGCAAAAACCGCAGGAAGAACAGCCTCCCATCCCTGTATCGGAAGACAAGGAAGTCCAGGAAAAGGGACTGATACGCATTGTGCTGGCCAACCTGTTTAAACTGCGCATGGAAGAGGGCGGTACGGTCACTTATCACAAACATTGGTTCGTACTATTGAAGCAGATGGGACGTCCCTTGTTATTCCTGTTGGGTCTGGCCGTACTGATGGTCATACGCATTTGGAGTCTGTATAACAATCCCAACCAGGCCATTTTCGAAAAATTGGGAAACGGCGGTTTCCGCCCGGATACGATCCTCGTCACAATTCCACTTCTCATGCTGCCCTTCATCGGCTGGATGGTCTGGGAATATGTCGACTGGAAGAACGATATCTACCAGATCACACTCGATGAAATTGTGGACCTTGATAAAACTCCGTTCGGCACGGAGGAACGCCGCTCCGCACAGATCGAAAACATCCTAAGCACTGAATATAAGCGCGTGGGACTTATGGGATATTTATTGAATTTTGGCACCGTGTCCATCGTGGTGGGCGGCTCAATGCTCGAGTTTCGGGATGTGCTGGATCCCGCCGCTGTGCAGGCAGATATCAACCGCCGCCGCATGGCGCACATTGCCAGGCAAAGCGAAGACGCTACCAACACGGAACGGGAACGCATGGCCGCCTGGCTGGCGGCATACCATCAGAATCTTGAAGAGTTCGAAGCTCCCCTAATCGCCGTCGAAGGTGATGAAATGAATAGGGCAGGCTATGCGGGTCGAATTATGGATGACGATGAGCTTGATGACCAAATAGACGACATGGACTTTTAGGAGTCCATCCTGCAAAACGGTTTTAAATAAAAAGAGGATAAAAACAAGTATGACATTAAGACAAATTGTGAACTTGCCCGATCCCATCCTGCGGCGCAAGGCAAAACCAATAGCTAAATTCGATAAAGACCTGCACATATTAATAGATGACATGATCGAGACCATGCGCGAGGCGCCGGGCGTTGGACTTGCCGCGCCCCAGATCAATATCTCGCAACAACTGGCTGTGGTCGAATACGTGGAAAATGAAGATGAAGAATCCGAAGAGGAAGAGGCTGAATCGGCAAAGCCCAAGAAACTTTACGTGTTGATCAACCCTGAAATCATTAGAAGTTCGGAAGAAAAAGTACTGGGCGTGGAAGGCTGCCTGTCGATTCCCGGTTTATTGGGAGAAGTGGAACGGCATGAATCCGTTCAAGTCAAAGCGCTCAACCGCCACGGCAAGCCTGTCAAACTCAAAGTGGATGGCTGGACGGCGCGCATTTTCCAGCATGAGATCGACCACTTGAACGGGGTGTTGTTCACGGACCGCGCCACAAGCGTGTGGACTCCGCGTGAAGGCGAAGATGTGGATTTGGATTAACTCCGTGCAAGATCAAATCCGCCGCCTGACGAGGGAAGACCTGCCCCGCCTGCGAGAATTTTGGACCAGGCAATGGGGCGCCGAGATCATCATCGCGCACGGTGAAGTCATTCAATATGGGCAGGTGGAAGGCTTTATTCACGCGGATTGGGATGGATTGATCACATTCATGGTTCGCGACAAAGAATGTGAAATAACATCACTCGACAGTATACGCAAAGGCAAAGGGATCGGTACGGCTCTGGTCAATAAGGTAATTGAAGAAGCAAAAGAACAAAAATGTGAACGGATTTTTCTTGTCACTACGAATGACAATTTGAACGCCCTCGGTTTTTATCAGCGCCGCGGATTTGAACTGGCCGCCCTTCATCGCGGTGCTGTGAATGAATCCAGAAAACTTAAACCATCGATTTCATTGATCGGTGAGAATAAGATTCCATTGCGCGATGAAATCGAATTGGAAATGAATCTTTAGGTAGCGCCGGAGTGCGTCGCACCCTCTCAACCTGCAACCGTTGACTTTCGACCTTTGACCTTCGACTTCTAAACGTTACACATGTACTTAAAACATCTCTCCCTCACCAATTTTCGCAGTCTCACCCGCCTGGATGCAGAATTTCCACGGCGGGCTGTTTTACTTGTAGGGAGTAACGCGCAAGGCAAGACCAGCGTACTCGAAGCCGTTTATTTTCTCGCGGCATTTACTTCTTTTCAAACACATGCAGATCGGCAGATCGTCAATTTCCATGAGGCGAAAAATCCACTGGCAGTGACGCGGCTCGTGGCAGATTATCAACGCGGAAAAACGAGGCATCGGCTTGAAGCGCGGCTGATCCTCGAACCAACGGGCATCAATGGTCAACGCCTGCGCAGGGAAATTCTACTGGACGGGGTCAAGCGGCATGCCAACGATGTCATCGGCCATTTCAACGCCGTCATCTTTGTACCGCAAATGTCGCAGATCATCGAAGGCGGACCCGATGAACGCCGTCGTTATCTCAACCTCGCGCTCGCACAGGCTGTCCCCTCTTATGCGCGCGTGCTGGGCGAATATAATCATGCGCTTACACAACGCAATGCGCTTCTCAAAGCGTTGAACGAACGTTCGGGGGATGCAAACCAGCTTCAAGTCTGGGATGAAGCCCTGGTGCGACTCGGCGCGCAGATTGTCATGTGGCGCATCCAGGCTGTTCAGGAGATCGAACGCTTCGCTTCACGCATTCATCACGAACTGACTCGCGGAACCGAAATCCTGCGTCTCGCCTATCAGCCTGCCTACGATCCGCTCCCCAAGCCTGAGCTGCAATTGGGATTGAAACTGGATACGCCGATTGACCGCTCCGGTTTGGAATTGGATGAAATCCAAAAAGGGTTTTTAGCGCGATTGAAAATCTTGCAAAGGGAAGAGATCGCGCGCGGCGTGACGACGATCGGTCCGCACCGCGATGACCTGCGCTTCATCATCAACAAGGCGGATGTCAGCGATTACGGCTCGCGCGGACAGCTGCGCACAACTCTGCTCGCGCTCAAGCTCGCCGAAGTCGAATGGATGAAGGAACGCACTGGCGAATGGCCTGTTATTTTGCTCGACGAAGTCATGGCGGAATTGGACGTGCATCGCCGCGCTGATCTATTGAAATATGTAAACCAGGAACAGCAGGTCTTATTCACCATAACCGATTCGAATTTATTCACACCGGAATTTGTGGAAGGCGCTGAAATTTGGGATGTTAAAGACGGTGTAGTCCAGCCAAGATAACGTTGGTGTAAAATTGGTAAATGTCGGATATACTAAAGTACGATGTCCTCGTGATCGGTTCCCTGAATGCGGACCTGGTTGTCCATGCGCCGCGCTTTCCAGGACCCGGTGAAACCATCAGCGGCGGGGATTTGCAAATCATCCCGGGCGGCAAGGGCGCCAATCAAGCCGTCGCCGCGGCAAGGCAGGGCGCAAGCGTGGCCATGCTGGGACGGGCGGGAAAGGATGGTTTTGGTTCGTTTCTATTAGACAGCTTGAAATCGGCTCAAGTGGATACAACCCATGTAATTGCCGACGAATCCGCAACAGGGACGGCGATCATCATCGTGGATGCAGGCGGGCAAAACAGCATTGTGCTCTCAGCAGGCGCCAATGGGAAAGTGTCAGCGCGGGATATAGATGCGCTCAAACTCGAAGCAAAGATTTTACTTTTACAACTTGAAATTCCCTTGGAGACCGTCCTTCACGCTGCAAAATGGGGCAGGCAAAAAGGCATGACTGTCATCCTGAATCCCGCTCCCGCGCGCGAACTGCCTGAAGAACTGCTTACCCATGCAGACTACCTGCTTCCCAATGAAACAGAACTCAACCTATTAACCGGTGTTCCCGTAACAGATGCCGCCTCCGCCGAGCGGGCTGCAAAAGTTTTGCTGAAGCGCGGCGTAAAGAATGTGATCGTGACGCTCGGTGAAAAAGGCGCATTGGTTGTAACCGGCAAACAAGCGATACAAGTAGATGCCTTCAAAGTGGAGGTTGTGGATACCACCGCCGCAGGCGATGCTTTCATCGGCGGGTTCGCCTCTGCGCTTCTGAATCATAAGCCCCTTGAAGATGCTGTCCGCTATGGCTGCGCCTGTGGCGCGCTGGCTGCAACGAAATCAGGCGCTCAGCCCTCACTGCCGACAAAAGAGGAAGTGGAAAAATTTATTGCGAAATGCGAAAAATCATGAACCCCAAACGAATCATCATCGATACCGACCCCGGCGTGGACGACGCGCTCACCTTCCTGCTGGCGCTCGCTTCGCCCGAGATCGAACTCGAAGCCTTAACCACGGTGCAAGGTAATGTGACCGTGGAAAAAGCCACGCGTAATGCGCTGTCGGTGTTGGAGCTCGCAAATGCAAGTCATATTCCCGTGGCGCAGGGATGCGCTCAGCCACTGGTCAAACAGCCGCACGAATCAGGGGAAACTGTGCATGGTACAAGTGGGGTTGGCAGGTCCAATTTACCTGAACCGGAATCCAAACCCCTTGAGCAGCATGCCGTTGATTTCCTAATTGAAAAAATCATGGCGGAGCCAAACCAGATCAGCCTGTTTCCCATCGGCCCATTAACCAATGTCGCGCTTGCCATTCGCAAGGAACCTCGCATTGCCCAGAACCTGAAGGAACTCGTCATCATGGGCGGCGCAATTCGGCAGGGCGGCAATATCACACCGCTGGCCGAGTTCAACATCCACGAAGACCCGCACGCCGCGCATATCGTGTTCCATTCGGGAATCCCGATCACATTGATTCCATTGGATGTGACTTACAAATGCCTGCTTACCTCGGCAGACATCGATCGATTGAACAAAATCAACTCACCCATCGCAGGATTTATCCGCGATGCAACGGGGGTCTATATGGATTTCTATAAACAATACGAAGATTTTGATGGCTGTGCCATGCATGATCCGCTTACGCTGGCAACAGTCATTGCGCCAGAATTGTTGAGCTTTGAAGAGCATTATGTGGATGTGGATATTTCAGGCGGCATATCCATGGGAAATACGTTTGCCGATTTTATGAGAGTCTCCAGGAAACCTGCGAACATAAAAATTGCGCTGGATGTACGCGGGCGCGATTTTGTCGAATTATTTATCGAGAGGATGGAAAACCTGTGCAGGTCGGGTTTATAGCACGCCTGTCATGGTGTCGGGCTGCAGGCCTGACTTACAAATTATGAAGCCAAAACATATCATCTTTGACACTGACCCAGGGATTGACGACTCCCTTGCCATCCTGCTCGCTCTTGCCTCGCCGGAGCTTGTTCTTGATGGAATTAGTGTTGTGCACGGAAATTCATCCAGCGAGCAAGGAACGATCAACGCGCTTTCGATATTGGAACTCGCCGGGGCAGGCCATATCCCCGTTTACAAAGGCTGTGACTTGCCGCTCGTGCAACCGTCCCTGCTGGCGCCCGAAACGCACGGAGATTCAGGCTTGGGCTACGCAAAATTGTCAGCGCCGCAGGGCAAGCCCCGGGCCGGGCATGGAAACGATTTTCTGATCGAGCAGATCATGTCGAAACCCGGCGAAATCACATTGGTGGCAATCGGCCCGCTGACGAATGTCGCCATGGCAATTCGGCAGGAACCGCGCATCGTGGAAAATGTCAAAGAGGTGTTTATCATGGGCGGCGCGATGCGGCACGAGGGCAATACCACACCGCTGGCCGAATTCAATACTTATGTGGACCCGCACGCCGCGCATATTGTGTTCCATTCGGGCATGCCGATCACGCTCACGCCTTTGGATGTGACCTATCAATGTATTTTGACGAAGCAGGATGTGGAGCGATTATTGAAAATCGATTCGCCGATCACGAAATTCATTGCGGATGCGACCCGCTTTTACATGGAGTATCATGATGAATACCAAAGTATCGAAGGTTGTGTAATTAACGACCCGATGACACTGGCGCTGACCTTCATGCCCGAGATCTGCGACTATCAAGAGTTATATGTGGATGTGGATATTTCAGGCGGCGTGTCGATGGGCAAGACCTTTGCAGATTTTTATAACTACGATAAAAAGCCCGCGAATATGAAAGTAGCGCTGGGTGTACGCCCGCGTGTTTTCATGGAATTGTTTTTGGAACGGATGGAAAAACTGGCACGATCCCTTTCGTGACCTTTGAAAATAAAAAGTGTTATCTAAAGTGAAGCAATCCAACCCATATTTTTTCGGAGGCTAAAATGCTAGAGAAAATCAAGAATAATTTCAATACTCAGACGTGGGTGCTCATCCCCATCGCCATCGGCATCAACATTGCCATGGGACAAATCGTCGTCCTGCTCAAACTGCCTGTATATCTTGATTCGATTGGCACGGTTTTGGTTGCAGTCCTTTGCGGACCCTGGGCCGGCGCGCTGACCGGCGCACTGAGCAATATCGTCTGGGGCATTGCAATCGACCCGAATGCATTGCCGTGGTGGCCTGTGGCGTTCTTCATCGGTTACATGGCTGGACGGATGGCCCAGTGGGGTTTCTTCAAGTCCTGGTGGAAAGTTGTTGTGACTGGTTTTGTGGTAGCCATCACTGCCGCAGTCGTTTCAACCCCCATCGCTGTTTATCTTTACGGCGGCATCACAGCCAGCGGCTCTTCCTTCATCACCGCATACCTGCTCCAAACCGGACAGGGCGTCGTGCAAGCCGTATTAAGCACCGGCTTCCTGGTTGAACCTGTGGACAAGATTACCACTGCCATGCTCGCTTTCGCGATCATCCTCGGATTGCCCAAGCGTACTGTCGGCGGGTATCCAAAACCAGAGCAAGTGGAAGTCGAAGGCGGCGCCAGCAAGAATCAATTGTACATCGCGATTGGCGTGGTCCTCCTGCTCATTTTGTTCGCGGCATTCATGCTTCGCAACATCCTGGGTGGATAAATAAAACATGCCGAAGTCGGGAGACCTCGGATTTCGTCCCGCATAATAAAAGAGGTCAGGTCAAAAGCCTGATCTCTTTTTTGTCGTTTATAATCTGACCCATGCATGAAAGACTTTCTTTTTACATCAAGCGCGATAGCGTGATCCATCGTCTCAACCCGCTCACAAAGTTAACGCTGGTGCTTACGCTGATCCTGCTGTCCTTTTTCAATCCCTGGTATTGGACGCCGCACCTGCTGGTACTTCTCGCCATTACGCCATTGAGTTTTGTGGGCAAAGTGGGAGCGGAATATTTCAAAACCGCTTTGCGTTTGATCCTCCCAGCAGCAAGTTTCCTTTTTTTGATGCAGGCATTCTTTCAGCCTGTTGGCGTAGAGGTCATCTTCAAATTCTATTTTCTGGACGTGACACGGGAAAGTTTAATGTTCGCCTTCAGCAATGCCATGCGCGTCTTTGTGATGGTCTCTGCATTCACACTCTTCCTGCTCACCACCCATCCCAGCGAATTGATGTCCGACCTTACGCGGCGCGGGTTACCCGGTCAATTTTCCTATGTCATCATTTCCACGCTTCAAATACTGCCCCAGATCCAGGCCAAGGCGCAGACGATCATCTCCGCGCAACGCTCGCGCGGGTTGGATACGGAAGGCGGCTTTTTCAAAAGAGCAGGCTCACTGGTTCCGCTTGTGGGACCGTTGGTTTTGGGTTCGCTCGTTGAAGTGGAGGAACGCGCCATCGCCATCGAAGCGCGCGGCTTCACTTCGAAGAGTCAAAAGACATCCCTGCATGAAATTCCAGATACGGGTTTTGATCAGGCGCTGCGCTGGTCGCTTGTTATCCTTGTCATCATCTCCGTCACACTCAAACTATGGCTTTCATAAATCTGCAAAACGTCACCTATAAATATCCGCTCATAAAAACGCCCGCCCTGCAAGACATCAATTTGCAGATCGACGAAGGTGAGTTTGTCGCGGTCATCGGTCCCAACGGCGCGGGCAAGTCCACTTTGTGTTATACACTCGCAGGATTTGTGCCACATTTTTTCAAAGGTGAAATCAGCGGCAGCGTGGAAGTGGCCGGCATGGAATCAAGCAAGTCCACGCTGGATGAGTGGATATTGAATGTCGGCCTGGCCTTTCAAAATCCATTTAACCAGATCAGCGGCGCGAAGTACACCGTCTTTGAAGAGATCGCTTTTGGATTGGAAAACATCGGCACCCCGCGCGAGGAGATCAAATCACGTGTGCAGGAGGCCTTGAAGCTGACGGGAATCCTCGACCTGGCAGACCGCTCGCCTTATTCATTATCCGGGGGACAGCAGCAACGCGTCGCACTGACCTCGATCCTGGTCATGCAACCCAGGCTGCTCGTGCTCGACGAGCCGACCTCGCAGATGGACCCCATCGGCACACGTGAAGTCTTCGGCGTGATCCGCAAGATGGCGGAAGGCGGCATGACGGTGGTCATGGTGGAACACAAAGTGGAATGGATCGCACAATTCGCAGACCGCGTCATCGCCTTGAAAGATGGAAGCATCTTTCTGGAAGGCAAACCTCACGAGGTATTAACTTCCGCTGCACTGGCGGAATATGGATTCGGCATTTCGCGCTATACCTCCACTGCGAGGCAGGCGAAGAAGCAGGGCTTGTGGAAAAAGGATAGATTGCCTGTGACATTGGATGAGGCTGTAGAAGGATTTGCCCTCACCCTGCCCTCTCCCGAGGGGAGAGGGCAAAGCTGATAATGAAAATTGAAATCAAAGACCTTCGTTTTACCTATCCCACAGGGCTTGAAGCCTTGCGTGGTGTTTCGCTATCCCTTGAAACAGGCGAGCAGGTGGCCATCGTCGGTCAAAATGGCGCGGGGAAGACGACTCTCGTCAGGCATTTCAACGGATTGTTGAAACCAGCTTCAGGCTCCGTTTCGATCGGGGATTGGGATGTGACAAAATACGCGGTGGCTAAACTTGCGTCGCGCGTTGGCTATGTCTTTCAAAACCCCGATGAACAATTGTTTTCAAGAGATGTGATCACCGAGGTCACATTTGGTCCGCATAATCTTGGATACCCCAGGGAGAAAGTGGATGAGTTGGTCGAGCGAGCGTTATCGCTCACAGAATTAAACGATAAAACCGAGACCAATCCCTACGACCTCTCCCCCACCTGGCGCAAGATGGTCGCGCTGGCATCCGTCATTGCGATGGATACACCCATAGTGATCTTTGACGAGCCCACCACGGGACAGGACGCCGTCAACGTGGCGCGCATTGCACATGTCATTGCCGAGCTGCGCAAGGAAGGAAAAACCATCATCACAATCACGCATGATATTGATTTCTGCGCAGAGAATTTCGAGCGCGTGATCGCGCTTGCCCAGGGAAAGGTTTTATTGGACGGCCCTGCGGCTGAAGTGCTGGGTCAGGAAGAAATCCTCGCACAGACATACGTTGATCCGCCTCAATTGACCCGTTTGGGGAAAAGACTGGGATTTAAAGAAACAGTACGGAACCAGGAAGAATTTTTGAACGTCATTGCGAGAAGCGGGCGATAGTCGAAACAATTTCCATATTTACCAGGAGAGGGCTTACGGCGGACAAATACCGCCCTCGCAATGATGTGATTATTTTTTATACACAACTAATTCTTCGTACCCCGAATCATTTTCCAGTAATTCCCGCCTGTAAACCACATCCTCAAACTCAGCCATAACCATCTCGGCTGTGGTGTAAATCTTGCATCCGCTGACGAGATGTCCGCCCATGGTCACACCGTCACCGTCCGAGATGGCAACATGCAAGTGTGAACCGTGAATCGAGACCGTCCCTGTCATCGAAACGATCTCAAAATGACCGTCGTACTGGTTGTAGGTTTCGCGGTTTGCAAGGCGTAATGTCGCATGGGTCAAACTTCCCACCGCGCTGAGTACACAGCCCGCTTCGATCTTTTTATCGGCGATAAAAGATTCGATGGAGTCGAATAAATCCTGTGCGGGTTTGAGACGAAAAGTATGTGTTTTCATTCTTCACACCCATATCTTCAATTCAAAGGTTTGATCTACCAAAGCGGGAAATTGGTGAGCGACGTGAACCAATCCACCAAGGGCGGATATATCTGTAAGCCGACCAGGCCAACGATCATCCCCAGGACTGCGCCTGCCACGATGTCTGAAAGATAATGTACGCCCATCGCAACGCGCGCAAGCGACACCAGCGGCGCCCAAACCCAAAGAGCAGCAGCCAGCCAGGGCGGGGCAAGAGCCGAGGCAATGACGGCGAGGAGAAAGGCGCGGGCGGCATGTCCAGAGGGAAAGGAGTGCGGATCCGTATTTCGATAAATTCCTCCCCATTCCCCGGCCGGTCTTTCCCTGCGAACCATAAACTTGATGGCAAGCACCACGCCTGCCAGACCCAGGATGCCAAAGAACTCGACCACTGCCCACTGTTTCCAGGCCGAGTTGCTAAAGAACCAAAGGAGTATCAGAGCTGCCGCCCAAAACCACGAGTCGCCGGAGTGCGCGAAGAAGACGGAAACATTACGCAAAAAACCCGGCTTTTCAGCCACACGCAATTGACTGGAGAGTCGGGCATCAAGCTCAAGAATGGAGCGAAGACTCATTTTTTCTTTGCCTTCGCCCTGGCTTTTATTTTGGGAGCGGTGGTTTTTTTAACGGGCTTCGCTTTTATACTTTTCTTTTTGGAGACGGGTTTCTTAACCGCCGCAACTGCCTTATGGTGTCGATGCGCAAAATCTTCACGCATCAATTCCAATTGGTGCGGCTTATCCACATCCATGCACGGTTCGGCCTGCGACCAAACGATGGCACGCCCCTTGATGCCGATCCTTTTTGAAGCGCGCTCCACCAACTTTGGCAATGTGAACTGACGGGTGAACAATTGAAAGAGTGTATCCCAGCCAATTACCGCCGCCTGGCGCAAGGGACTCTTGCGGTTGCCGATCAATTCCTCCCATAAATCAAGATGGTCGGTCGCCATGCTGACATGGATGACATTAATATCCGAACCGCATAAATCCATATCCTTTAATTTTGTATATGTGCGCTTGGAGGTTGGGAAACGAGCCTCCATCACTTCACGCGGACAAACGCCGTAATACAAATCATCCCTGGTTTGCATGGCCGTTTTCACCAGCCAATCGACCATGTCACTTTTGAGAGCGGGGATGTCGGATGAAACAACCAGGACATATTCGGTCTTCTTGTTCAACTCAATGGATTTATTCACACCCGCAACCACATTGGCAAGCATGCGCCCCTGATTGGAGATGTAATGCAAAGGCTTTTTGCAGGTCAACTCGCTTTTTGGGGAAAGCCCAACGAGGATGACCTTGTCCACTTTTTTGGCGTCACCCAGCGCATCCAAAACCCATTGCACCATGGGTTTGCCTGAAATGTCGATCAGGGCTTTGGAGTCGCCTTTGGAATACGTGTATAAAGGGTCACCGGGCTGCGGAATTCCGCCAGCTATAATTATGGCATCCATAAAAAAAACTCCTTGAGATATGAAAAATTAAATATCAAGTATCGTCGATTGGTTTTTATATTATTGGGATGGATCCATCTCCGGGTGCAAATCCTGTAGCTGGGGTTCGAAACCAAGCTTATCGAGCATTTCATTGAGCTCATCCCAACTCAGGGCGCGTCCCTTACCCGAAATCGCAACGAGTGCGGCTTCCATCATATTGGTGCCAAAGGAACGCCCGTCCATGACAGGCGTGGTGGTGACGAGGTATTTAATGCCGCACTTTCTAAAGAATTCAACATCCTCCGGGGTAGTGGTATTCGTGACGACCACTTTTCCCTGCATGTTGAACGGCATATGGCGTTTGATATAAAGACAATCGCCCGCAATGACCGTTGCCCATTCATACCATTTCTCGAATTTTGGTTTGTGCTCATCCTGCTTTTCACCCGTGGGATACAGCCATTCAAACGGGAAACGGGTCACAATGGGAATAAGAATGGCGGCCAATGTCTTGAGGCCCTTCATGGTTCGCACAGGAATGGGGACATCCAGCGCGAACATCAGATCACAAAAAACAGTTTCGTAGCCCGCTTCAGCAAAGGATTTGGAAAGACCCCAGCGGTCCACGCCGACGGTGACCATCACTTTGCGTCCGCGCTGATTAATATAATCGCCGATTTTTTTATCGAGAAAGGCTGGCGCTCTGTTCTCAAGCGTATTCTTTAGTCCACCGCCATCCACCACGGGTGTCTTTTTGATGTAACGGACGAGTTTTTGAACAGAATGAAAAGGATAAAATTTGCCTTCAACAATGGCCCCCAAGTCTGCCCCGCCGACGCCGAAGGCGTCCACCGTACCGTCCAATTCCTTGTATTTTATTGCGGCGGCTTCCATATCGCCATCCGTACCAATCCGTTCAATGCGAACCTTTTCGCCAAGCAATGTAACTTCCACCGCCTTATTCCGTTTGGACGAGCCTATACTAATACTGACTGCGCGTTTCATGAAGAATCCTCCTCAGGATGAGATGGTGCCATTTATATCACGAAACAAGATTCGGATTTGGTCGAAAGGGTGGGCGTCATACTGATTGGAATCACCCTGATTTGCAGGGTCTACAATTCTGCCCGATGGCATTAGTACGGTTTAATAAGCAGTTCTTCCAACACTTTCTTGGAAGAATCGTCAATAACCTTATGCTGACTGCCGCCGTGCGAATCCATGGTGACCACGACAGGAAAATCCTTGACTTCGATCACCCACATGGCTTCGGGAGTGCCAAATTCCATTTTGAAGACACCATGCACCTTGGTCACGGTTTGCGCGATAAATGAAGCTGCGCCGCCAATGGCATGGAAGTACACAGCGGGCGTCTCTTCGCAGCCTTTCAAAGTCTTGGCGCCCATCCCACCTTTGCCAATCACGCCTTTGATATTGAAATGTTTCAACACATCCGCCTGATATGGCTCTTCACGAATGGATGTGGTGGGGCCCGCCGCCACAAACTTATAATCTTTTGTATCGAGTCCCGCCACCACCGGTCCGCAATGATAGATCACGGAGCCGTTTAACAACTTTTTTAATTCTTCGTACACCTGTAAATCATCACCTTGGGGTTGACGGGTCTTTTTGATAAAGGTTTCGATCATCCATTTGTGTGCGGCGTCGCGCCCGGTGACCATCATGCCGGAGAGCGCAACAGAATCGCCAACCTTCAAATCGCGGATGGCTTCATCACCAATTGGGGTAGTCAGCTGTTTCATTCTTCTCTCCTTGCGGTTTACGAATTACGTATTTCGTAAACCGCAATCACCTTAATCGTAAATTATTTCCTCGCCCTTCACCGTCATTTTGCGGCGGCGATACGCCCAGCACATATATGAAACTGAGACAAAGTATGAAGCGGGCAAACGGCTCAAGCCGACGATCTTCGTATCCAAAACGGTTGTTTTCCCGCCAAAGCCCATCGGGCCAATTCCCATTTCATTGGCTTCACGGGTCAGGCGTTCTTCCAACTCGGCGATCTTCGGGTCTTCGTTGCGTGTGCCCATTTCGCTGAACAACACTTCCTTGGATTTAATATATGACGAACCACGATCTCCGCCGATGGATACGCCCAAAATACCGGGCGCACACCCCTGCCCCTGGGCTTTTTGAACCGCATCCAAAACGACTTTTCGCACGCCAGCCAGGTCGCGCCCTGCACCGACGGAATTATCAGGCAGAGAATACTGGCGACCGACATTCTCACATCCGCCACCCTTGAGCATTAACTCAATTGTGAGATCGTCGCCGTCCACTTCTTCAAAATGAATATAAGGGAAGTCATCGCCGCCGAGGTTGTTGCCTGTATTTTTATCGTAAATGGCATCTACAGCATTCGGTCGCATATAGGACCGTTTGGTTGCTTCCACCATCGCAGCGCGGATCTGCTCTTTGAGTTTTCTCGTGGACCATCCTACAGGATAATGCACATAAAAGATCGGCGTACCTGTATCCTGACAGATAGGCGTGGAATTGGCGCGCGAAAGTTCAATATTCTTGAAAATAGTCTCCAACGCGCCGCCTGCGGCAGAGCCCGGTTCTTCTTTTTCAATGGATTCGCGCAAACGCTTCTCCACATCGGGAGGCAGGGAGCTGGATGTTCTCCGAATGAGTTCCAGAATTTCGTTGGTAAAATCTCGCATGGGTTCCTCCAATACAGACATTTATCATACCCTCGAAAACGGAAAAATGCCATTCAAAAATAATCCGCGATTATTATTTCGCCCTCATTGCATATGGATTGATCGCGCGGAAGCGGTGTTTATATTCTTCAGCGCCGCGCACTTGATCCCTTCGAGAGTGAATTTCCCTTTATTAAGCAAACACGATGCTGACGAGCGCGGATGAATAGCGGAATAGAAGGATCTTCCACAGATTTTCCCTCAAAACCAGGCAAAACCTGCGCAATCTGTGGATAGGTGAATCATCCAAAAAGCCGATTCGCATAGCGAGTGAAATCAGTGTAGAATCAAGGCATATCAGCTCCTCCTTGACATGAAAGGAATTTAGTTATGAATCTGCGTTGTATCTATTGCCAGACCCCGTTCACAATCAGCCGCTCTGAAATGCTGGGTGCGATTATCAACATGAACGAAAAACATCAGAATCACTACGATGCACATTGCCCGCGATGCCGTCGTGCCAATTCCATCTCGCGCCAGAGAATGGAACTTTTCTTCCCAAATTGGCGTGAAGCCGCCAAGCAGCGAGCCACTGCGCCTGTCGCGCCACCGCCCACGTCCGCCTCTGCCTCACTCAAGGCAGAATCCCCGCCCATGAAGAAGACGGAAACCAGCAAGACCACCGCCAAGAAAACCCCCGCGGCGAAATCGAAGAAACCCGCTGTTGCTGCTTCGTCCCCAAAGGGGAAAAAGCCTGCCGCCAAGAAAACCACTTCTGCCAAACCAATAGCTAAAAAGGCTCCTGCAAAGAGCAAAAAGACGAAATAAATTTTTTTGAATTTTATACAAAGCCGAGAAGACCGCCATCTTTAAGGCTTTGTATTTTTAAAGGATAACAAATGAGTATTCGTGCAGTTTTTTTTGATTTTGGCGGTGTGATCCAGCGCACCGAATACCAGGCTCCACGCCAACATCTGGGTGAACGGTTTGGCATGGACTATGATGATATGGACAAATTCGTCTTTGCAAGCGAATCTGCGCGGCGTGCCTCACTGGGTGAAATCACAGAAGATGAGCATTGGTCGGATGTGATAAAACGGCTCAAACATCCTGCATCTGAGTTGCAAATCATTAAGGATGAATTCTTCGGTGGAGATGTGATCGACCGCAAGTTGGTCAACTTCATTCACTCCCTGCGCGGAAAATTTCATACGGGGTTGATCTCCAATGCATGGAATGGAATGCGCGCCTTTCTCGAAAAGGAAAATTTCATTGAACTTTTTGATACCGTCGTCATTTCGGCTGAAGTCGGCGTGATGAAACCCGCGGAAAGAATCTATCAAATTGCATTGGAGCAAGCTAAAGTCAAGGCAGAGGAAGTGATTTTCGTTGATGATGTCCAGGCGAATATTGATGCTTGTGAAAAGATCGGCATGAAAGGCGTCTTGTTCAAGGATCCGCAGGAAGTACAGAAATATTTAATTGAATTATTGAATATCAAGTAACTTTATTGGTTTGCCCGACACGGCTCTTATTCGACGTTCTGCCCCACAAAAGGAATGGTTATGGATAATGGTCTTGCGACAGGGTAGATAAGTCGATTTTATGACGGAGAGCATCCCTTTTCATCCTCCAACAGGTGTGCTACGAGTTTATGGGACGCAATATGAATTTTGCATGTATAATTTTCAAATCCATCCCTTTTCAGGGTGAGTAGAGGAAACATGGCCCTGCGTGGAAATCTACGCGATTTTACAATTACACAACTTCTCAATCTGATCAATCTTGCCGGCAAAACTGGCACTTTGGTCGTAGATGGGGTGTCGGAACAGGCCTATATTTCATTCCGCGAGGGGAAACTGGCTTATGCCCGCATTGGCAAGGAGGATGGAAATCTGGCTTCCCTTCTTTATAAGGCGAATAAGATCACTACAAATCAATATCGTGCAATTGCGGACCGCGCAGGCCAGATGACCGACAAGGAGTTGGGTCTGCTTCTGATTAACGCAGGGTATGTGACACAGGAAGATATCCTTCTGAATCTGCAGGGATATTTTACCGATATGGTGCGCAAGATGTTTACCTGGGTCGAGGGTATTTTCCGGTTTGAGAACGAGATGCTGCCTCCTGAAGACCGCATCAATATAAAACTTGATCTTGAAAATATCATTATCGAAGGCTCGCACCGGTTTCGTGACCTTGAGAAATTACAGGATGAGGTTCCCAATTTAGACATGGCGCTCAAGTTTACGGAACGCCCGCTGACCAATGTTAATCTAAGTGTGGATGAATGGAAAGTAGTAAAGTTCGTTGACCCGAAGAATACGTTGCGCCAGATCGCGGAGACAAATATGTTGACAGAAACCGAGATCCGCAGAATTGTGTATGGCCTCTTACAGGCTGGCCTGGTTGAATTGGCGCGTCCTGCAGACAGGCTTGTGCGGCAATATCAAAAGATGTTCCCAACGCAGGATAAAGTGGAACAGAAATCTTTGCTCAACAAGCTGATCGGCCGCATTCGCACGATGTGATGCAAAAAGATCAGAAGGATAAGAACTATGCAAACGGTCAAAATGGTGGTGACGGGTTCATTCAACGCTGGGAAGACACAATTTATTCGTTCCGTCAGCGAAATTGAGGTCGTTGCCACAGAGCGCAGGATCTCTTCAGAGGAGAGACGCTCTATAAAATCATTAACCACAGTAGCCATGGATTTTGGACGCATCACAGTGGATGAAGATCTGGTCTTGTACCTGTTCGGCACACCCGGACAGAAGCGTTTCAATTTCATGTGGGAGATTCTTTCTGAAGGCATGCTGGGGTTTATCGTTATGGTTGACAGCACCCGTCCTGAAACTTTCCGCGAGGCGCGCTCCATCCTTGAAACTTTCCGCGCCTATGCCCCCACCCCTTTTGTAGTTGCCGCGAACAAACAGGACAAAGAAGATTCATGGGAGCTTGATGATGTGCGGCATGCCCTGCATCTTGATAAGGGAATAAAGCTATTGCCGTGTGTCGCCACAAACCGCGACACGGTGAAGACAGTATTGCTGGAGTTGTTATATAGCATCGTAAAAGAAGTGGATTCGGGGAAATAGAGAGTGGATTGATCTTTTGTATCTTTTATCGTTGTGGGTCAGGAAATTGCTCATTATGAAATTTACGGACGCAGTTGCCCTGTTATTCTTTTAAGCGGAGGATCTGGTTCATGGGAGGTATGGCAGGATATCAATGGAAGATCCAAAGGCTTCTAACCGTACACATTGGACATTTGAGATTTCGGCGAATCCGCTAACAAATGCGGACCTTGTGCTGTTTTAGGTTTTTCAGCCTTGCAAATCTATTCACGGGGCAGTCGGGCATTGTCCAGCCCTGCGCGCCACGCCAGCAATTGCCTTGCGTTGACAAACGGCATCTCCCATAGTAATATTTGTGGCGCCATGTTGTAATGCCGAGGTAGCTCAGTGGCAGAGCAAAGGACTCATAAGCCTTCGGTCGAGAGTTCAAATCTCTCCCTCGGCACACTTTTAGACTATGAAGTTCTCTTCATACTTATGGTGGTCTCTGGACACAGGAGATCACCATGTCTGTTTAAAGAAACACAAGGTCAGGGGCCTTCTCGCAGGCAGGAATGTTATCCAATGCAAATCCAAATCAACGAACTTATCCGCAGCAAACGCCGCACGATTGCCCTTATTGTCGAAAGGGATGGCAGTCTCACGGTCCGTGCACCGAAGCGGACGCCAGTTGCAGAGATCGATTCCTTTATTCAGGAAAAATCCAATTGGATCATCCGCACGCGTGAAAAGGTCAAAGCCATTGCGGAGATTCCCGAAAGGAAATATGAGGACGGGGAAAAGTTTTTATTTCTGGGAAATGAATATGAATTAAAGCTGGTAAAGCCGCAACGCCCCGCTTTGAAATTCAACAACGGTTTCTCGCTTGGAAGTACGTCTCAAAAACGCGCCGAGCAGGTTTCTATCCGCTGGTACAAAGCACAGGCATTTGCGGTAATCTCGGAACGTACAAAAATATTATCAGAACAATATGGGTTCAAGCCAAAGCAGGTGAAAATTTCGTCTGCCAGGACTCGATGGGGATCGTGCAGCCCCGACGGCACATTAAATTTCACATGGCGGCTGGTAATGGCTCCGCTGGATGTGATCGATTATGTTGTAATACATGAATTGGTGCACCTGCGCGTAAAAAATCACTCCGGCAAATTCTGGATGTCCGTCGAAACTATTTATCCTGACTATAAAAATCAAAGGAAATGGTTGCGGGAAAATGGGGCGAAGCTAAATTTATAGCGCTCAATAAACCACAAATCAAAACTATCCAGAGTTTTCCAATGCTTTAAAGATCTTAGTCGCCAGGAAGACTCGATTGCGCGCATATCCAGCTGTCTCTTGCAGAACGTCCCCGTCCACCAATTTTTCAACATATCGTTTTGCCGCCAAGCAAGGCATATCAATGGAGATTAGATTATTGAATATTGTTACTAGGCCCAGGGCGCTCATAACCTGCCCATCCCTTTTTTCTCAAGGTCGAATCAGCCTGCCGCATCTGTCCACAGCGGCGAACCCTTAGACCCTGCCCGGTTTGCAATTGATTTGAACGCGAGTGCCTTTCATTGGTTCGGATTCGATCTTTATATCCGCTCCAATTAATTCGGCGCGTTCGAACATGCCAGCCACACCGAAGTGACCTTTGGCTTGCAGGGATTTCAAGTCAAGTTTTTCACCTGGTTTAAAGCCAGACCCGTTATCCTGTACACTGATTTCGATGCTTCCGGCATCCAACTGCCCTGCGATGGTAATTTGAGTGGGAGCAGCATGGTGCAGGGCATTTGTGCAGGACTCCTGTACGATACGGAGCAGGTGCAGTTCGGTCTCCTCTGAATATCTGGAGCCATCTGACTTCAGCTCAACGACAACACGCACTTTCCCTGCCAGGCGTTCCCGTAGTGTATCTGTGTAATCCTGGATGACAAGCTGGATTCCGTAAAAGAGCATGGTTGGCCGCAGATCCTTTACCATCCCGCGCAATTGAGCCGTCATTTCGTTGTACGTTTTTTGAAATTCGGGTGTCAGGTTTTGATCGTCCAACTTCATCATGAGAGCCGCCATTTTATTGAGGATGCTGTCGTGCAGTTCAAGAGCAAGGCGCTTGCGTCCCAGTTCAGTGCGTTTGATGTCATTCTGATAAGCGGCATGCAGACGTTCGGTCTGGATAATGTTGCTGAGGGCAACAGCGGTTTGGTTGGCCAGCGACTTGAGCATCGGTAACTCTTTTTGCGAGTAGTGGTCATCAGGATCGCGCCTGCCAAAGAGCCACAAGCCAAGCACGTCTTCTCCCACTTTGAGCGGCAGCGCGAGTCGCACCCATGGGTAGGATTTGAATGACTGATTACCCTCAAGAACACCTTTTTTCAAAGCTGAGAGGCTGGAAAGAGAGCGGTCATTGTTGAATTGCTGCGGATCGACGCCGCTGGCTAACAATACCTTGGCGGAGTCATGATCGAATTGCAGGAAAAGGAACTGCCGCACCAGCAGGCTGGGAAGCATGACCTTGTCCAGCAGTTCAACCAGGGCGGCGATGGAAGTGTTAGTGGCAGTGCGCCTGGCGTAGTTCTCATGGATTTGATCGGACGCCATGGGGATACCCAATAAATTGTGTTCCATGAAAGTCTGAAAGCGTGGGAAACCCCATATGGAAAGCATGGCCACCAGCAGGGTGGTGACGATTCCTACAATTAGAGTGCCACTCGACGAGGGGAGCCAGAGGTTTGCGATCGCGAAGAGAGGCACCCCGATAACGCCAAGCAGGATGAGGAAAAAATAGGCGGAGACGATGCGGTTAACCCGCAGCTCGAGATCACCCATCTGGCGACGAAAGGCAATGTAGAGATACGAAAATGGGATGGCCGCAAAACTTACCATGGCAAACATGCTGATTTGTGGGACCTTCTCAATCCAAACATAGCCTGCTCCCAAGACGATGGAAGGCAGGAAAGCGAAAAACCCCAGAACAGCCATAAAGCCCACTTCACGGCGCACTTCGACCTGGCGAAATACGTGAACGATCAACAGGATCAAGCTGCCTAGAATGGCGATCAAGAAACCCAGGAAGTAGAGACTGCCCGGCAAGGCCTGGAACCATTGGGCGATCATGAGAACCAGCGCCAGCAGGTAGCCAGCGCCGACCAAGGACTTTGGCAATTTTCCCAGAGGCTTCGGGAAAACCCAGTGCAAATGCAGGTAAATGGGGATACAAAGCCAGATTGCCATGCGCAGGATGAGTGCACTGTACCAAAGATGAAAATTTGAAAGGCCGGTGCCAGCCACCAGCCAGATGGCTGTCAGAAAATTGAAAGCCAGCATCAGCCACCAGCGTTCATCCTTCGGACGGAGAAACATAACGGTGAGTAAACCGGCGATCCAGAAAAAATAAGCCATGAACCACTGGCTGAGCAGTTGACTGAAAAATTCGCCGCGGTTGAAGCCGGGCAAACTCCACGGAACGGTAATGAGCTCTCCATTGCGTTCCACCGTGACCGCTGTAATCTCTCCGGTTTTAACGTCCTCAAAGAAAGTCTTGCGCAAGTCTGAGTGAAAGGCATCCCAACTGAGTGTGCCAATCTGTACGATACGATCCCCGACCATCAGAGTCGGTGCGGCGGTTTGCTGGATATAAACGAAAGAAATGCTTCCGTCTGGATGCCAGGCGAAACCGAAAGGATGCTGGAAGAATTCAATATAGCTATAAAAAAACAGGGTCACCAAAACGAGCCAGGGAAGTGTGTACTCGACAATCTTCTTGAATTGCGCTGCGGATTTGTTCATGGCGTTTCCTAATCTAATTGAAGGGAGGTGATGTTGAAAAGCTGATTAAGAAAGATGAATATAAATTGTTTGTCGCGTATCCATCACTAAACAAAAAAGGAGATATTTACAATGTTAAACATGCAAAAATTCCATAAGCTGATTTCTGCTTCTTCGGAAGGTCGGGATTCCAACCTGCAAGCGCTGAAAGCATTTACCAAAGTCAGCCCCTCCCAGTTGGTGGCGATGACCAGTGATTTGGGTTGGAAGGAATGGTAAAGATAAAAATCACAGAAGCCAAATAAGTACAACATAGACTGGCCGGGGATCCCCGGCCAGTCCAGAGGAGATTAGATGAATATCTATGCAACTGTAGTTGATTATATATCAGACCTGCCGGTTTTGAAAGCATGGCCAGAGACAATATCCCTGCTTGAGCGCGCCAATTGAGGTTGTCCGCGATATTGGAGAGATTGGACGCGTATATGGCGAGATGATCCAGATCCACGATGATATGAATGACTGCATGACAGCGCCAGCCGGTCCTGACTGGAACCAGGGAAGAGCTCCACTGCCGATTCTTTTTGCGCAGACGGTGGATTATCCGGATCGCAGCCGCTCTCTGGAGTTGCAAGCTGATTGTTCCGGTCTGGAGACTCTTTGAAGTGCCAGAAAAACAACAGCTTGAACTGTTTACCGACGCGATGCGGAATTAGGAGAGAACGGAGTAATGATCCCCAAATTGCGCGCCTTCGTTACCGCAGCCAGACGCGTATGCACTCCCAGGCGGAGGTAGGCGCTGGAAAGCAGGTTGCGAATCGTCGAATTTGTAACCGACATTTTGTCCGCAAAGTCAGCCGTTGACCAGTCCGGATAGGCCGCGCACAAGGAAAGCGCCACCAGTTGGCGGCCGGTCAACTGTTCACGATCTTTTGCAAGGTCACTCTTGAGCAGGAGTCGATGAGCCTGTTCGCTAAGCACAATCCCTCCGTTGGCGATGGACAGAACCGTTTGAGCAAGATTGCGGATGATGGACTGATCATCTTTGAGAATATAACCGCTGGCGCCAGCCTCCATCACGGATTTGACAAGTCCGCGTTCGTTAAACATCGTAATCACCAAAATGGATAAACCCGCATATTCATCCAACAACTTTGGAATGATATACAGGGTCGGATAGGGATTTGGATTGTTCGGGGCAGTGGGTACGCTGATATCAAGCAATAGGACATCGGTAGGATGGGCAGCCAGGCTCGGTTCAAGCTCCTCTGCATAAGACATGGCCGCTGCTACCATTATTTTTGGATTTCCACTCAGGCGGTAAATATAACCGTCAATAATGCTTTGGTGGTCATCAAGAATGGACACTCGGATTTTATTGGGCATCTTAACCTACCTTTATCATATATCTCAAATTTAGCAAGAAACACATTCCAATACAAGACCTTTCGGCAAAAACAGTACAAATGCCTATATGTTTCACTTGAATATAAGCTTGATTTATCATACAATACTTACAGAATTGTAAGTATAAAATCGAAATGCTGGGAAATTTGAAGGCGATCACCCAGCACTTAAGTTTAGTGATCCGAGGCGAGGATAGATGAGAAGGTTCGATGTTCAACAAGAGTTGGAAGGCAGAAAACAAAAATCAAGGGATTTAACACCGGGGCAGGTAAAGGAGATCAATGAGTATCTTGACTCGATCGGTGAATATGGTGAAATCCATCTTGTTGTGCAGCACGGAGAATTGCGCTTTATAAACACGGTTGCAAGCCACAAGGCTGTAATGACCGATCATTGCCAGGAGAAGGAAGAATATGAGACGTAATAATCTTTATTAGCTCTTAATTGATTTATTAAGGTATGGCTCTGGCAAGGGCGAAAGATTCCCGGGAGTCATGATGTGTGTGTACACATCATGACTCCTTTTTTATTTCAAATAGTAATAATCGAATTGTTGATCTTCTTTGTGATTGAACATGGTGCAGGGAAACCAGGATGACTACTTCTGACGATCCGCAGCTCTTCCCGCTGGTGAATGGAATTAGATTGATAAAACTGACGGTCGAACAGATCCAGCAGATCGATCAGCACCTGGCCGCGCTTGAAGAGTATGGCGAGGTTCATCTGATCGTCCAGCGCGGGGTATTGAAATACATCAACAGGATCGAGAGTCATAAAGTCGGCAGAGCTGATCACAAATACGAAGGAGAAGACCATTTATGACAATCTCCATTCTAACAAGGAACAAGATTGGTTGTTGCTCCTCCGTTTTCCCCAAAGGGGCAGCAGCGTTTTTCCGCTGTGGTTTTACTCGCAATGATATTGGTACGGTATAGAAACGTTTATGAGGATCCAGAGCGCGGGCATGTTCTATTGGATAGCGCTTCAAACCCAAAAAGGAGATTGATATGTTCAAGCAAAAAAGATTGACTGTCCTTTCAATGGCCGTAGTGCTGGCCTTGCTGGGCGCGGCGGTTATGCCGTTTACGGCCCTGGCAGATGACGTCTCGCCTCCGCCGACAGAAGAGCCGCTAGCAGAAGTCGCGCCAACGGAGAACCCCGTTGTGGATGCAGCGCCAACAGAAGAACCGGTAGTGGACCTCGCGCCGACAGAAGAACCCATTGTAGATGCAGCGCCAACGGAAGAACCGGCAGCGGACCTCGCGCCGACAGAAGAACCTGTTGTAGATGCAGCGCCAACGGAATCAGTGGCCGAGGCGGTACAGGCCATGGCGGAGGCCGGCGCGGTGCTGGTGGACGAGAACGGCCAGCCGATCCCGCTGGCCTCGCAAGAGGCGGAGAGTGTGTTAAGTGGCGGCGATCCATATTTCGACGATGGCACCGGTACGATCATTGGCTACTCTAGTACTGGCTTATGTCCACCGGTTGTGGATACGTGTAATTCCTCTATTACACCCTTACAGGACGCGATCACTGCCGCACCCGCTGGGGCGACGGTATACATTGAGACCGGGGACTATAACACTGACAGTACCATTGTCATTTCCAAGGCGCTCACCCTTGCAGGACCGGTTGGCGGTGGCGCCACAGTACAGGGTACCTCATCTGGTGCAATCACTCTGTTCGAGATTGCCGCAAATGATGTGACCATCCAGAATCTCGAGCTTACACATAATAACTTACCTGCCTTCGGGACACCTTTCGACGAGTTGTCATCTAGCCTAGTTAGCATCCCTAACGGCTCAGGCTTATCGGGGGTTACCATCAAGGATAACGTGTTCTATGTACCTGCCCAGAGCGGCCCCATGAGCGGCTGGAATGGTATTGCTATCACTGTCGGCGATGGTGGCACCAGTGGGAGTGGAGTTACCATCACTGGCAATACTATTTACAATACACGCGATGGTATAGTGATTCGCACTAACAATGTTGCCGACATAGAAAATAACACAGTTCACGATACCAAGGGCGGGGTGATGAACTACACGAGTGACCAGGCAGATGCGGATAGCCGGACGGTGAGCAACAATTCCTGGGGAACCACCCATAACGAATGGGATATCGTCTGGAACACGGCTGCCTACGTGCCAGATTACCTGCAAAGCGTGCTCGCCCTCTCGCAAGCCAACAACGATGCCTACGTCCTTGACCGGCGAGCGGGCGTTCCGGCCAACGCGACTGGCAACCGCAGCCACGTTTTTGTGGATGCTGCGAGCACTATCACCGCGCCGAACCCTGCCAAGGGAAACTTTAACGAACCCTTTGCCACGATTTCACTCGGTTTAGATGCTGTTGTGCCAGGCGGCACGGTCAACGTGGAGGCTGGGACGTACACGGAGCAGATTACCATATCCAAGCCGCTGACCGTGACCGGCGCGGACGGTGCTGTGCTTGATGGCACGACCCTCCTGGCAGAGTGGACAACCGGGGTGAAAATCAAGTCAGGCAATGTCACATTCAATAATATTGACGTGACTAATTTCACACAGGATGGGATTGTCGTCGGCTACGAAGCCAGTGTTCCCGGCAGTCTGCAGAATGTTCACATCACCAACAGTAAAATATCCAACATCCAGTCCGGAAACCATGGATTTGGGATTTATGTCGGATATCAGTCAGAGGATTTCAAGCGCCCGACCCCTCCAAAACTAACGGACTTCTTGGATTATTCCGGTCTGCTGATTGAAGGCAATGAGATCGAGAACGCGGACTCCTCGTCATTGGTCCTTCAATCTATTACCGGAACTCCCGGCACAATCATAGTGCGGAATAACTATATTCACGACGGAGAAAATGATGGCATCTGGATAGATAGCGCAAGGAATATCATTATTCAGGACAATACTCTGCTAAGGAATATGGATGGCATTTACATTTCATCCTATGGTGATGCATTTCAAGGAGTTGTGGGTGGAAATTGGATATACGACTGGTCCAACCAGCAACTCAACGGTCCATATAGCCCCATGAATATACAGATCACGGGGAATCAGATTCTGGATAGTATAGCGTGGGGGGGAATTTATTTGGAGGCTGGATGGCCGGCCACGATTTCTATCAATGGGAATGACATTACCGGAAATACGACGGGAGTTTCAAATTATCTTAGCGAAGAAGTAAACGCCACCAACAACTGGTGGGGTTGCGCCGCCGGCCCTGGCCAACCGGGGTGCGACACGGTGAGCGCACAAGTTGACTACACGCCATGGCTCACCGTGCCTGTCGGCCAAACCGATACCGACGGCGACGGGATTCAAGACGCGAACGACACTACGCCGAACGGCGATACTGACGGAGATGGCGTGGACAACGCAGTGGACAACTGCCCGACAGTGGCCAATGCCAATCAAGCCAACACTGATGGCGACGGATTGGGCAATGCATGCGATCTGACACCCAACGGCGATCCGACGCCCAACGACGGTACGACCACTGGCAGCGGGACGACTCTCTCACCACTACTGATCCCGGTAACGGGCGGTGAGCAGGTGACGCTGGAGGATCTGCCTGGCGCGCTGCCCGAGGACAAGACTTTTGTGGCAGGCATAAGTGTCATAACGGTAGGCAGCGGTCAGGTCTCCTTCGACATCCCCGCAGATGCGGTGCCCCCCTTCACCATCCTGTTCTGGGACGGCACACAGTGGGTGGAAATCCCCTCCACCGTCGTGGATGGACAGGTTGTATTTACAGTTACCCAGCCTGGCGTGTACGTGCTGGTGTCCGGGTAAGCCGCGGCTCGAATTACTTGAATAGGGACGGCAGCCAGCCGTCCCTATTTCATACAAAACAAAATCATGAAAACAATACATTCCATCTTTCCAACCCTGCTCTTGCTGCTCTCGGCCTGCAGTGCGATCGCCCCGGACGCTGCGCCCAGCGCCACGCCCAGCCCGACAGCCATCCCTGCTGCTACCGTTACGGCCACACCCGACCCCTGCGCCCCGGAGAATCGGGCGGTCGAAGTCCGCTCCATGCACCGCCTGATGCGCGAGTTCGACGATGCCTACGCCGTAGCCATCAGCACCAGCCGGGATCAAATGTCGTCGGCTGTCTCCGAGCTGCAGCGCATCCGCCGGGAGGCCGAGGACCACCGTGCGCCGGCTTGCCTGGCGCCGCTCAAAGATCTGCAGCTGGTGCAGATGAACACCGTCATCCAGACCATGCTGGCCTTCATGGGCGGCGCCGATAGCGATACCATCAACCAGGGCATGGCGCTGTCGCGCCAACTGCACAATCAATACATGCTGGAGGTATCGCGCCTGCTGGGCACGACCATGGTAGCCATTCCGACCCCTACGCTCCTGCTCGGCACGCCAGCCCCGACCGAGGCGGGCGCGACGGCCACCGCTACCTCGGCAGTACCGATCGTCACCAACCTGGGACCGGTGGTGGTGGATGTGCTGGCCGCGCCCTCGCTGGAGGCGCAGAAACTGGGGGCGCTGGAGGTCGGCCAGTCGGCCCTGGCGCTGGGCTACTCGGCTGACGGCTTCTGGATCATGATCGAAATCCCCGGGCAGCAGAGCCAGACCGCCTGGGTCTACGCGGCCCTGTTACAGGTGAGCGGGCCGGGCGGGCTGCCGGTCATCATTGCCACACCCTAATCATCATGAAACCAAAACCTGCCATGCTGAGCTGTTATCCTGAGCCTGTCGAAGGGCTGTCGAAACCATTTACCCTGCTGTCTGTATTTCTAGCCCTGGCTTTTCTGCTGGCGGCCTGCGGCCGCGGCCAGGCTGCACCAACGCCTACCGCCTCTCCCGCCGCCACGCCAGACCTGTGTTCGCCGGAATACCTGCCGGCGGTAATTCAGGGCGTCCATTCCGTGATGCGGGCCTTCGACGACGCCTCGGCGCTGGCCTCCAACGCTCCGCGTGAGAGCCTGCTGCCGGCCATCTCCGAATTGCAGCGCATCCGCCGCCAGTCCGAAGATTTGCACGTGCCGGCCTGTCTTTCCGCGCTCAAACAAGCCCAACTGACGCATATGAACACCGTCATCCAGGCCCTGATGGCTTTCCTGGGGGGCGCCGATCAGGCGGGCGTGAATCAGGGCATTGCCCTGGCGCGCCAGCAGCACGACCAGTACATCATCGAGATGGCGCATGTGCTGGGCATGACCGTCGTTGCGCCCGCCAGCGCCACCCCTGGAGCGGTGAACCCGGCGCCGCCGCAGGAGGGCGAAGAGAGTGCCCCCACCGGGACGGAAACCGCCACCTCGTCAGTGGCGATGGCCACAAACCCCGGCCCCAGCGGTGTTAATCTGCGAAACGCGCCGGATTTGAATGCTCCTGAAGTGGGAATTCTTGCAGTTCAAACAACTACAATTGCCCTCGGAAAAACAGAAGATAACTTATGGATTCTGGTGGAGGTCCCGGAGCAGCCCGGTCAGAGCGCCTGGTTGTATGCAACTCTGGTTCAGCTCTCCGTACCCATTGATCAACTTACAGTGGCTTCTCCATAAAATAAAAGCAAAAAGGAGTGACACGTTGAACTTCTTATCATTGCGGCCGAGCGCGCCTATGGGAATAATTTTATAGGGGGAAACGCATCGGAAAATTCGATCATGGGGCAACCTCAAAGACTGCCCCATGGAGCCTCCACCGCCATAATTGGCGTTTTTTTATTCTTTCTGAAAAAATTATTCGTATGCAGAATCACGATGCGCGCGTGCTGATCGCGGAGAACCGTGATACGGTTGCTGAGAATTCCCCGTTTGTCCCGTTTTCGGGAAGTCAATGCAAGGATGTTGTGGCATTTACGTAGAGTTTCCAATCTCATAAAACGGGGTAAAATAGGTACAGAATAGTTGACTTGAAAGGTAAGGCGCTGAAATGACCCAGAACAATTCTGAAGTTGAAGCCATCCTTCGCGGTGCAGAGTCCCGCCTGCGCCGGCTCTCCCTCGATCGCTTGCGCGTGGCCGATGATTTTTTGGCCTACCTAGAAGAAAAAGAAGCAGAGGCCTCGACCCGGGAATTGCTGAGTCTGGCTGGATTCGAAGACCACTATCGCGAAACCCTTCAGCAGTCTGAAAGTGGGGAGACCGTCCGCTTCGGGGACATCCGTCGGGATGTATGATCTGCTTCTCACCCGCGATGCAGGGCATTTTTATCAGCGCGCTGATCCGCCTCTCGTAAAACGATTGAACTACTGCTTCGAGCATTTGCGGCAAAATCCATATGAACACCCAAACATCAAACGTCTGAAAGGCCCGCTTGCCGGGAGTTATCGTTATCGGATCGGAGATTGGCGGGTGGTTTATAAAGTCGACGAAGAGAAACGCCAAGTCACCATTCTTCTGATTGTTCATCGCGGTCAGGCATATCGTTAAGATTTATTACGAGATTTGCGTCAGGAATGATCGGTGCGCATTACCCATCCGTGACGGAAGTTTTGTGAACGTTTGGTTTTCGTTGAAACTTCCGGGACGCTATGGTTACTGTGTGCAGCCAGATTAGCGCAAATCCCCCGCAAGTATTGACAATGATTGCATCCATTTCACCCGAATAAAAAATTTGGTAGTGGTTTGATAAAGACAGGCTTTTTAAGAATCTCTGCAAAAACCCTAAAGGTCTTCTTTGCATATTGAACAAGTATTTCAAAAAAACACCTATGCAAACTGCCTTCTGGTTTGCCAGAAAGACCTTTAGGATTTGCTGTTTTTCATCCAAACTCAAATGTCGGCATTCCCGCTACATTCGTAACCACTTTAAACAACCCGCCTGAGAACGGATATTTTTTTAAGTCGGCTTCGCTCATATCTTTTCGTGCCGAGGTGACGTATAACT
>CAZEGE010000006.1:0-64322 GCA_964511765.1 uncultured Anaerolinea sp. | reverse complement strand
TTGGGTTCCTGCTGGCTTATGCTGTCATTCTGGGAGGGTTGCCGAAAGGCCTGCGAACATTTATGACCACCTTTTCCGGTGTGGCCTCCAATTTCGCGGGTGTGCCGCTGGCTTTTGCTTTTATCGCCACCATGGGGAACGCCGGGCTGGTCACGCGTTGGCTCGAAAGCGCGTTTGAAATTGATATTCACGCGGGGGGCTTTACCATCTACAGCATCACCGGCTTGAGCATCGTTTACATGTATTTCCAGTTCCCGCTCATGGTGTTGATCATGGCACCTGCCCTGGATGGGTTGCACCGGGAATGGAATGAGGCATGCGCCAATTTGGGCGGTACAAATTGGCATTACTGGCGCTACATTGCCTTTCCGATCCTGTTGCCTTCCCTGCTTGGCACAACCATTCTTTTGTTCGGCAATGCCTTTGGCGCCTATGCTACTGCCTACGCTTTCTCCGGCAGTTTCATTAATCTGGTGCCCATCCTGATTGGCGCCCAGATGCAGGGCGATGTGCTCTTTAACCCCGGCCTGGGCAATGCCCTGGCTTTGGGGATGGTTTTCATCATGGGCTTCAGTATGATTGGCTATATTTCCCTGCAGAGACGAGCCGCGAGGTGGTTGCGATGAAAACTAAAAACATCTGGGCCTGGATCATTTTGATGATCGGCCTTATCTACTTCTTCCTGCCGCTCCTGGCCACCTTTGACTTCAGCTTGAAGATGATTAAAGACCGCTACACCTTTGAGGCCTATCGTGTGGCTTTTACCGACCCACAGTTCTACCAGAATTTTGGATATTCCTTCTTTTGGGCGCTTCTGACCATTGTGTTTAGCCTGCTCCTGGTGGTGCCCACCGCTTATTGGGTGCATTGGCGCATGCACAAAATGCGCCCCTGGGTGGAGTTTGTAACTCTTATGCCTTTTGTGGTACCCGCCGTTGTGCTCGTCTTCGGTATGAGCCGCCTGTATGGGGGTGGGCTCAAGTTGTTTGGGACGCCTATCCTGGTTCTTACAGGCACGCCCATTCTCTTGATCGCTGGCTATGTGGTGTTGTCCCTGCCTTACATGTTCCGGGCGGTGGATACCGGATTGCGAGCCATTGACGTTCGCACCCTGACCGAATCTGCTCTCAGCCTGGGAGCGGGCTGGCGCGTGATTATTACCCAAATTATTTTCCCCAATCTGCGGACTGCCATCCTGAGCGGCGTGTTCCTGACTTTCGCGATCGTGATGGGCGAATTCACATTTGCCTCGCTTCTTTACTGGCCGGCCTTTGGTCCGTACATGGAAGAGATTGGTGCGATGCGCGCCTACACGCCTCAGGCTCTGGCAGTGGTCAGTTTCCTGCTGACCTGGGGTTCCATTGGTCTGATGCAATGGATTGGACGCGGTTCAGTGCAAGAAGTTGCAGCCGTCCACTAACTGTGAGGAAATTATGACATTTCTGCAAATTAACAACGTCAGCAAAAGTTTTGGCCGTGTCTGGGCAGTGCGTGATTTCAATTTGAATATTGAGAGTGGCGAACTGGTTTCCTTTCTGGGACCCAGCGGTTGTGGCAAGACGACCACATTGCGCATGGTGGCTGGATTCGAGACGCCCACCTCCGGCGTGATTGCCATCAACGGTGAGGATATAACGAACAAGCCACCCAATCAGCGTAATGTCGGCATGGTTTTTCAATCCTATGCTCTTTTTCCAAACATGACCGTGGCAGGCAATGTTGGTTTTGGTCTCAAAGTAGCCAAAAAGCCGCCGGAAGAGATCAAAAAGCGCGTGGATGAAATGTTGGAATTGATTCACATGTCTGAATACGGTGATCGCTATCCCCATCAGTTGTCGGGTGGTCAACAGCAACGTGTAGCCCTGGCGCGTGCCCTGGCCTTGCGCCCCAAAGTTTTATTGCTGGATGAACCCCTCTCCGCGCTCGACGCGAAAATCCGTGTATCCTTACGCTCCGAGATACGCTCCATTCAGCAGAAACTTGGCATTACTGCAATCTACGTTACCCACGACCAGGAAGAAGCATTGTCAATGTCTGATCGTGTGGTGGTCATGAATATGGGTGAAATGGAACAGGTTGGCACGCCGTTTGAAATCTACAACTTCCCAACCACCGTGTTCACTGCAAATTTCGTCGGCACATTGAATACAGCCGATGGCGAAGTGGTGGATCCCGCAAAAGGTGTACTGGCTGTGGATGGAGTGCAATTTGAATCTGCTTCAGACATGCAGAACAAAAAGAAGGGCGATAAAGTGAGGATTGCCATTCGCCCGGAGCGATTCAATTTCGTCGCCCAGGAAAAAAAAGCCAATATTGTAGATTGCACGATTGAAAATATCAACTTCCTCGGTTCCATAGTTCGCATTGAAGTAAAGGTCGGTAAAACCAATTTTATTGTAGATACATTTAATAATCCCTTCCTCGATTTGCCAAATATCGGTGATAAGGATCAGATCACTTGTTCACGCAAGGCAGTTTTAGTTCTGGAAGATTAATGATATTGTGAAGCCAAACGCCACAGAGAATGCAGATTTTTCAAGCGGGCTCTGTGGCGGATTTATTTAACAAAGGATTTCCTGTGAGTAAAGCTATTCTTATCCTGTCCGATGCTTTGCGCTACGATGTCGCCAGGGACAATATGGGTTATCTCGGCCATCTTGTGGGATATAAACTTGCCAGCCTCTATAAGATAACAGGTGAACTGCCGAGCATGTCGCGCCCGATGTATGAAACAATTCACACCGGTCTGCCATCCAGTGAACACGGCATTGTTGCGAATTCAATGGTCAGGCTTTCAAGCAGACCCAATATTTTTCAAGCCGTGAAAAGTGCAGGCAAAGTCACCGCGGCGGCGGCATATTTCTGGATTTCCGAGCTGTATAACCGCGCGCCGTATGATCGCATCGAAGATAAGGAAGTGGATGACGAAAACCTCGCCATTCAGCACGGGCGTTTTTATACGCAGGACGAATATCCTGACATCGAGTTATTCATGAGCGCGGCAGCTCTCGTACGCAGGGTTTCGCCCGATTATCTTTTGCTTCATCCCATGGGTATGGATTATCACGGTGAAACCTATGGCTCAGATTCGAGCCAATATCGCAATCACGCCATTCACCAGGATGCCTGGCTTGCGCCTCTCATCGTCGAATGGAGGGAACGCGGCTACACAATTTTTGTCACCGGCGATCATGGAATCAACAAAGACGGAGCGCACGGCGGGACAACGCCCGAGCAAAGGACAGTGCCATTTTTTGTGATTCAGCCCAACGGTCAGGGGAGAGGCGATATGGGTGAAACCATTTCACAATTACAGATCGCCCCCACAATCCTTAAATTGCTGGATGTTCCAATCCCGGAAACCATGAAGCGGAAACCTTTATCCTTCGACTAAAGCCTTCACCAACTCGCGGTTGAAATCGGGAATATCCGCTACGACCCGCCCCCAAACCTGGTTGCCCTCACGAAAAGCCGCTTCATCCGCCCAGACGGCGCCCGCGTTGATGAGATCATCCTTGATGCCAAGCGACCCCGTGGCGCGCCGGCCTTTTTTGATAATACCAGCTGAGATTGCAATGGATCCGCCGTGGCAAATAATCCCAATGATCTTATGCTCCGCATCCATTTTGTGGACAAGATTTTTCACGACAGCATATCTGCGTAATTTATCCGGAGCCCAGCCGCCGGGAATGATGAGCGCGAAAAGATCGTTTGCTTTGAGCGTTTCGATCGTGATGTCGGGCGTGATGGTCAATCCGTTTTTCCCTTTGATGGGTTTCAAATCCATTCCCGCGGATAACACCTGTGCGCCTTCCTCCTGCAATCGCATCAAGGGTACATAATATTCCAGGTCTTCCACGCCTTCAGCGATCAGGGTGGCGATGGTTTTGTTTTGTAAACGCATTTGTTTTCTCCTACTCACCGATAATTTTTACCAATACTCTTTTCCTTCTCCTGCCGTCGAATTCCCCATAAAAGATCTGTTCCCACGTGCCGAAATCAAGTTCGCCGTTGGTTACCGCGATGACCACCTCGCGTCCCATGATCTGACGTTTCAGATGGGCGTCAGCGTTGTCTTCGCCGGTGTCGTTGTGGCGATATTGATCTATCGGCTCATGAGGCGCAAGTCTTTCCAGCCATTTTTCATAATCATGCTGCAGACCGCTTTCATCATCGTTGATAAAAACCGACGCGGTAATATGCATGGTATTTACAAGACAAAACCCTTCATGAATACCGCTTTCTCTTAAACATTCATCCACTTGTGGAGTGATATTTACAAAGCCGCGCCGGTGGGGGAGGTTGAACCACAGTTCCTTACGATAGGATTTCATATTCTTCACTTGCCTGGTTATTTTGGATTGACTATTTTTACCTTTGTTCTGTATGTATTATATATCATGACAATCCATTTCATCCTTGCCCTAGCTAGATATCACTATAGATACAAGCCCAGCCAATCCTATGCCTGTTCGTAGAGTTAAATCCTCCACTTTCCGCCAGAGTTGCGTATTGTAGTTTATCTCGGAAGAGGCCGTATTTATAGATGCAGCATTGGTTTCCGCGTCAATCGCTTTGGAAGATATGCATGTGTCACCTCAATGGCCTTCGTAAAATTTCCAATTTCTATGTGTATCACGAACAGTCTCAACCGGTTGCAGAATCAATGAGCCTTCAAATTAGAATTGTATATCGGAGCCCTGAAAGACACAAATGGCAGCGTGTTCATTAAGGTGTATACTCCCGCAATGCCAAAATATTACACACCCAAAGAAGCAAATGGTTCCCTCGCCGTCGTTCGTCCGATGGTGAAAGAGATGATGGGGATTGGCGAGAGGATTCGTACACGCCAGCCGGAGATATGGTCTGTCGTGCAAAAGTCCGCGGGCAATGGCGGGAATCCCGAATTAAGCAAGATGCTGCCGGACTTTGACAGGCTCGATGCACTTCTCCATCAGTTTCAGGATATGGGCATTGAGGTCAAGGACTTGACGATCGGGTTGATAGACTTCATCGCTTTACACGATGGCGGGGAAGTTTACTTGTGTTGGAAATATGGCGAGGGTAGTATCCAGTTCTGGCACGAGATCGAAGCGGGTTTTCAAGGTCGCCGCTTGATTGATTGGGAGTAAATTGCTGTCATATCTTCCGAATTGTTCCATACCAGCCCACATCCCTGAGCTGTGGCAGGAGATGGCGGGGAAAGTGATGGTCAAAATATAAAATGAACACCATGATATTACTGGTAATTTCACCTGCGATGTGAATGAAATAGTTTCAGGCAAGTGGTGTTTGAGAAAGTTGTAAGGGCGTATACTCCATACTTATCAAAGACCTTGCTGCCAAAAGTACAAGGTCTTTTTCTTTGTGAAAGCCCAATTTGCCTTTTAAACACGGATCAGCTCTATAAAACATAAAGTCACAAATCGTATGAATAGACACAAATGATCGGTATCTTTTCCTCCGTAACCTTTGTGCTTTATAATTTAATGACCATAGCAAGGAGAAAAATGAAAAAAGGTATTTTGTACGGAATTGGCGCGTATGTACTATGGGGGTTCTTTCCCATCTACTGGAAATTTTTGCATCAAGTCCCTGCCTTGCAGGTCATCGGACATCGCATAGGGTGGTCCTTCATTGTGCTGATCATTTTCATCCTTGTCACCAAACAATGGCAGGCTTTTCGCACGGCGGCATTCAACCGCAAGATCATTGGCATGTATGTGGTGGCGGGCGTCCTTCTTTCCATCAACTGGCTGGTTTATGTTTGGGGCGTGAATGCAGGTTTTGTCGTTGAGACCAGTCTCGGTTATTTCATCAACCCTCTTTTGAGCATATTGCTGGGCGTCATTTTTTTGCACGAACGACTGCGCCCTGCGCAATGGATTCCGGTCGCCCTGGCCGCGCTCGGTGTGGTGTACCTGACCTTTGTCTACGGTCACCTGCCCTGGATTGCCTTGTCGCTCGCTTTTTCGTTCGGGTTTTACGGCCTTGTAAAAAAACTTGCGCCGCTCGGTTCGCTATATGGTCTTACGCTTGAAACAGCCATGGTGCTCCCAATTGCATTGCTCTATCTCATATTTGTTGAAGTAAATGGCACAGGTGGTTTTCTGCACGACGGCGTACGCGTGGATCTCTTTCTTGTTGGAGCGGGGATTGTGACCACAATCCCATTGCTCATGTTTGCCTCTGCGGCAAAGCAAATCCCGTTGACGATGCTGGGCATCCTTCAATATATCGCGCCCACTTTGCAATTCCTGCTCGGTGTCTTCCTTTACAAGGAACCATTCGACCATTCCCACCTCATCGGTTTCGGCATCGTGTGGATCGCACTCATCATCTTTTGGGTTGAAAATTTCATCGCAAATCGCATGCCCGTGGAACCCATTGCGGAGCTTGGAGAAGGATAATGAAAATACTATTTATCGGCGGTACAGGACTGATCAGTTCCGCGTGTTCGGATCTTGCCGTGGAACGCGGCCACGAGCTATTTCTTCTGAATCGTTCCTCTTCGGACAAATACCCCGCGAATAAGAACGCGACTGTTTTACAGGCAGATATCCACATTGATTCAGCGCATCTTCCCGCACTGTTAGCTGATCACCGCTTTGACGCAGTTGTGGACTTCATCGCATATACCCCTGGAGACATCGACCGTGATATATCCCTTTTCCGCGATAAGACAGATCAATTCGTGTTCATCTCATCCGCCAGCGCCTACCAAAAGCCAGTGAAAAAATATCTTCTTACTGAAGAGACTCCATTGGAAAATCCATACTGGGATTATTCACGCAACAAGATCGCCTGTGAAGAAAAACTGATGAACGAATACCGCAGTAACGGATTCCCTGTCACCATCATCCGTCCATCGTTGACATATGGTCCGACGCAAATCCCATTTTGTGTGGGCAACTGGCTGCACCCTTGGACAGTGATCGATCGCATGCAGCGCGGACAAAAGGTCATTATCCCTGGCGACGGCACTTCGCTGTGGGTACTGACCTGGAATGCGGACTTTGCCAAAGGTCTAATCGGTTTGCTCGGAAATAAGAAAGCCCTCGGCGAGGCTTTTCATATCACGTCAGACCAGGTGCTGAGCTGGGATCAGATTTACCTCGAAGCGTATCAGGCCCTCGGTCAGACCCCGAACGTGGTTCACATCCCCAGTGATTTGATCACCGCGTATGACGAGCACGCATTGGGAAGCCTCATTGGCGATAAATCCCACAGCATCGTGTTCGATAACAGCAAGATCAAGCGTTTGGTGCCTGACTATAATTGTGAAGTAGATTGGGCGGAGGGTTTGCGCCGCGCGCTGGCGTGGTTTGAAGCTCATCCGCGATTCCAGACGGTAGATGCTGAATCTAACCAGGTTTGGGATAAAATTATCGCTGGATACGAAAAAGCTTTTCCGTAAATTTGGTTAATGCGAGGCTGCCATGATGAACAAAAAAAAAGGTGTGATCGGTATTCTGACCGGGGGCGGCGATGTGCCGGGATTAAACCCCGCCATTCGTGCGGTGACCATCCGTGCTTTGCGTGAAGGTTATCAAGTGATCGGTATCCGCCGCGGTTGGGGTGGTTTGGTGGATGTCATCCGAGATAAGAATGTCGATAACAGCAATAATTATCGATCCCTGACCGAGGAGATCGTCAATCGGGCAGGCCGAACAGGAGGAACATTCCTGCACACCTCGCGTACAAACCCGGGGAAGGTCAGGAAGGAGGATGTGCCTGAGCATTTAAAGGATAAGTATGCCGAAGAAAAAAATGACTTGACGCCGGAAGTGCTTAAAAACCTTGATTTCCTCGGTATCGATTACATGATCCCAATCGGGGGTGACGATACACTCAGTTATGGAGTTCGGTTGTATCAGGAGGGTTTTAAAGTGGTCGCGATCCCAAAGACGATGGATAACGATGTGCCAGGGACGGATTATTGCATCGGCTTCAGCACCTGCGTCACCCGCACCATTTCCCTGACCAACAGTCTGCGGACAATCGCTGGTTCGCATGAACGCATTATGGTGCTTGAAGTGTTCGGACGTTATGCCGGGTTTACCGCCATGCTGCCGACCATGGCGGGGGCCGCGAACCGCTGTGTTATTCCGGAGTATAAATTTAATATCGATCACCTGACGGAAGTGTTGGTTAAAGACCGCGATGCGAACCCCAGCAATTATTCTGTTTTGTTGATTTCAGAAGGCGCCATGTATGAAGGCGGTGAAATGGTATTTCAAGACCGCTCCACGGATGCGTACGGTCACGCCAAACTGGGCGGCATCGGCGACCTGGTTTCAGAGCGGATCAAGGAACTTTCACCGAAGTACAACAAAGGCAAGACCGTCGATGTGATCAACCAGAAACTTGGTTATATGGTGCGCGGCGGCGATCCGGATGCAATCGACTCGATCGTACCCATGGCATTTGGCAATCTGGCGCTCGATCTTGTATTGAGCGGCATCCATGGCCGGCTGGTGGTATTGAAGAATGGCCGTTACGACAATATGCCTTTGGGGATAGTGACTTCCACTAAAAAGGTCGTGGATGTAAATTACTTTTACGATACGGATCGCTATCGTCCAAAATATGAAAATTTTGAGATGAAGCCGCTGTTCATCATGACCAGCGAGTTATAGACATTCCCGGAATGGCTGATCGAAAATGATTGTGCGGGTGACAGTCATTCTGCAAGTGACTGTCACCTTTTAAGGCACAGAGCTTCCATATCAGCCCGGTCAAGAATATTATCGGTGATCAGATTCGAGTTGGGTATAAATTCTAAAACTTTAATGAGGAGAGTAACAAATGAATTTTGCAATGTGGAAGAAGGCGTTGAACGTGATTCCCGATGTTTCAAAGGATGAATGGGATGGCCTGGATGTAATCTCCAGGTGGTTGATCTCCACCCGCGCGGCGGTTCTCGTGATGACCTTTATTTCCGCGGCTCTGGCCGGCTTGTTTGCATGGCGTGAAGGGGCATTTCATTTCGGTCCCTGGCTTGCACTTGTCTTTGGACTGATCATGGCACATGCCAGCAATAATATCTTCAATGACTATACCGACTTTGTGCGCGGCGTGGATCAGGATAATTACTATCGCAATATCTACGGCGCACAGCCTCTTGCCAAAGGGTTAATGACCCGCCGCCAGCACCTTACTTATTTTGCAGTGACGGGCTTGCTGGCCCTGGCCGCTGGCCTGTATCTGATCTTGATAAACTCAAATGACCCGTTCATTTGGATTTTGCTTGCATCGGGCGCTTTCTTTGTCCTGTTCTATACATGGCCGCTCAAATACATTGCGCTTGGCGAATTGGCGGTCCTTTTGGTTTGGGGTCCCTTGATGATCGGCGGTGGTTATTATGTGCTGGCGCACCAATGGAATTGGAATGTCGTCCTTGCCTGCCTGCCGTATGCCCTGGGTGTCACAACGGTGATATTTGGCAAACACATCGATAAACTTGAAAAGGATAAAGTCAAACGAATCCACACCCTGCCAGTGGTCATCGGCGAGAAAGCCTCCCGCTTTATCGTGCTGGCCATGATGGTCATCCCCTATTTTTTGACCTTATATTTAATTGCGATAAGGTTTTTCACTCCGGTCATGGCGATTGTCCTGCTTGCCATCCCGAAATTCCTGCGGGTATATCCCCCATTTTTGAAACCCAAACCTGAAACCCAGCCCGAAGGACAACCCGGCTGGCCGCTTTACTTTGTCGGGTACGCTTTCATTAATAATCGAAAATTTGGGATGTTGTTCATGATGGGTTTGCTGCTGGATATCATCCTGCGGCTGCTGCCCTTCACGCAAAACTTTTGGAGATAATATTTACATCCAAATCAGACCCTGAAAGACACATGCCTTTCAGGGTCTGATTATAAATGGGGAGAAAACACTCGTGATCATCTATCTTCGGCAAGATGAAAACGATGCAGGAAGCGATGGAAGATCGGCATGGCAAGAATGCCTTCGATTACTTCAATCTCCACCACCAGCGCAGTTCTCCCCCACTCACTCAAGGACTGTCCCTGTTTCCAGCCTTGATACTTTCCTGCCAGCATGTGGCGAGCCAGCGTCCCTTCTTTCTCCTCGCTCACAACTCGGGCACTGCCTATGAAAGTATGCTTCGCGATTCGCACGGTCACATTTGGGTCCACGCGCAGGTTCCTGACCCAATCCGAGTCCTCTCCGCCGCCTGATAAAAGATAAAGCGAGTCATCCTGAATCCCAAACCAGATTTCGATCTCATGGGGATGTCCGCTTTTGCGGCCAGTGGTGGTCAGGCAGCAATATTCTTCTTTTGAAAGTTGGGAGAGAACTTGAATTAAATCAGGATTATCCTGCATGAGCGCCTTATGAAATAGAACCAGACCCTAAAGGTCTCTGAGAACTTTAGGGTCTTTGACCAACATTAATAATCATCTTGGCTGCTATCGAGCACTTCATTGGAAAGAAAATAAGTCTGCGCAGGCAGGAACACATGCTTGCGTTTCCAGGTGGGATAGACGGTGGTGCAGGAAGAGCGCGGCAGGCGCTCTATTAAAGATGAATCGTATAACTTTATCGAACGGTTGGTAATGCTCTCGATCACGGTCCAATGGTCGTGATAGCCTTGCAAGCCCAGAATGATGGCGCGGCCGGGCGTGCCGTCCAAAAAATATTGCATGGATTTCCAAAAGGTCGTCAGGTCCGGGTTCGGCACGCCGCGCCATGGAATTTCCACGTTCGAGATGCGCTGCTTGCCGATCACCTTGTCTAATATCAATAGCATTTGGGTGTGAATGATCCCGCCGATCAATAATTTCCAAAATAACCTGCGGCGCGAAAGAAAATAGATCAGGTCATCGAATAAATGCTGCGTCTCTTCGTCCGAGGAATGGTTGATGATCCGCTCTGCGTTGATGATGCTGTACAAACCGCAAAGCGAATCCAAACCGCCTTGTTGAAATGGGGGCAATCCCGCTGTGCTTTGGTGATTTCTTGGCATAGATTCGTCTCGCTTGAATAGTCCTTCCATCCGGAAAACAAGAAGGGGATCAACCCCAAAAACAGGAATCTTCAAGGATGATCATCATCTTTTTTATTCTCCCGAAGGAATTTCCCCTCGATTCAGGATATTGCAAACTCGTTGTTTGAGCCTGCAATGTCCTATGTTTGCTTACACTTCAATTGTATTATTCACCGCTCATTTTTCGGTGCAATGCTCTCAGATTACGGCGGTGCAGGGTTTCTGCCAGGCCCCCAAGGAAAACACGGCTTTTGCCGCATTGTTCGATGGTAATCGATTCCAGGTATTCATCCACATTCTTGCGTTTGCCGATGGCTTTGACGGCTTTTTTAATATTGGTCAGGTAATTCATATTATCTTTTACGGCCGCATCGATTTCACCGCGCAGGATAATATCCCCGTGTCCCTGGATGATGTTTTCCAGGCCCATCCGCCCGATCCGTTTGATGGAGGCCAGCATATCGTCCGCATCGCCATCCACGATGTAGGGGATGGGCATGAAGGCATCGCCCGCGAACAGGACGCGGTCCTCCTCCACCAGGACTGAAATGCCATCGTCGCTGTGGCCGAACGACGGAGAGAGGATCAGATTCTTTTTTCCGACGCGCAGCGCCAATTCACCGGAGGCAAATGTCAGGTGAGGAAGAACGATCTTCACCTGTCGCAGATTTGGATTTTGGCTGCGGGAGCTTTCCAGTGAAGACTCGCCATGTTCGATCAATAATTCACGGCACTTGGCATGGCCGATGACAGTTGCGCCGGGAAAAAAACAATTGCCCCAGGTGTGGTCGGCATGATAATGCGTGTTGACGACATAGCGCACCTGTACGCCCAATTCATGTTCGATGAATTCCCGCATTCCGAGCGTCTCTTCCGGCAGAGCCAGGGTATCGATAACAACCGCCCACTGCGGACCGACGATGACACCGGCGGTTACCTGGGCATAGACTTCACTTTGGAACCAATATACGTTTTCCGAGACTCGTTCACGGTGCATTTTTCCGACCTTATCTTTATGGATTTATTTACATTGTTAATAGCACATTCCCGCCTAAATATCAAGTTGACTAGACAAATTAGTGATATTTTCCCAATTAAAACAACTTAATTGTAAGCCTTTGGTCGAAAATGACAAAAAAAGGACTGACATCTAATGTCAGTCCTTTTTTACTAGATATGGATTGGACTTCCACTTGCGCCGTGAGCCGCTTCCATAATTGCTTCGGAAAGCGTCGGGTGCGCGTGGACATTGCGCGCGATCTCGTGGGCTGTGAGTTCCAGCATGCGTGCGAGCGTCAACTCAGGGAGCAACTCAGTCACTTCGGGACCGATCATATGTGCGCCCAGGATCTCGCCATATTTTGAATCCACGACAATTTTCACAAAACCGGCATAATCGCCAAGCCCAAGCGCCTTGCCGTTCGCCTGGAAGGGGAAGCGCCCAACCTTGATCTCGTAGCCGCGTTCTTTTGCCTGCGCTTCTGTTAATCCAAACGAAGCAACCTGCGGATAGGAGTAGGTGGCACGCGGCATCATTTCATAATCGAGTGTCACAGTTTCATGTCCGCCGATGTGTTCAGCGGCGACAATGCCCATGGCCGAACCGACATGCGCCAGCATCAACTTTCCGGTCACGTCGCCAACTGCCCAAATGCCGGGCACGTTCGTTTGCATTTTTTCATCGATTTCCACAAAGCCGCGTTCGCTGATCTTGACGCCGATTTCTTCGAGTCCGAGTCCTTTGGAATTGGGACGGAATCCGATCGCGACCAAAGCCTGGTCTGCCTCCAGCACGGTTTCCTTTCCTTCCGCCGACACCTTTACCTTGACGCCCGTCTTTGTGGCTTCAACTGATTCGACCTTATGCCCGACCATGATGTTGATCTTGCGCTTCCTGAATTCCTTGTCGAGTTCCTTTGAAACCTCTTCATCTTCGAGCGGAACAATGCGCGGCAGCATTTCCACGATGGTTACATCCACGCCATAGGCGCCCCAGATGGTGGAAAATTCGACGCCAATCGCGCCGGAGCCGATCACAATCACAGACTTGGGAAGTCTATCCTGCAGGATGGCCTCCAGATAAGTGACCACCTTATCGCCATCCACTTTCCATGCGGGCGGCACCATGGCGCTCGCGCCGGTGGCCACGATGATATTCTTTGCCTTGAGTTCAGAGGCTTTACCGTCTTTATCCGTAACATTAATCGTATCTATTGCCTTGAATTTTGCCTCGCCCATGAAGACTGCGATATTGTTCTTCTTCATCAGGAAGCCAACCCCTTTGGTCAGGCGGTCTGAGTTTTGGCGCGAGCGTTTGACCGCCGCACCATAATCCAGTTTTAAATTATCGAAGGAGAAGCCAAAATCCTTGCCGCGTTCGCGCAGGGTATGCGCCACTTCCGCATTTTTGAGCAAGGACTTGGACGGAATACAGCCCACGTTCAAACATACGCCGCCCATCCATTGTTTGTCAACGATGGCGACTTTCTGCTTCAGTTGTGCGGCGCGAATTGCGGCGACATATCCTGCAGGTCCAGCACCAATAACAATTACATCGAAAATTTCAGCCATAAAGAAACTCCAGTAAATTGAGAGAAGATAATCTTACGCTCCCCATTGTACTATTAAAAACAAACTCGCCTAAAAAATCTTTCATGGGTAATAATCTCCTTGAAAGAAGGCTTTTTACTAAAATAAACGTTCTAACCCAAAGTGTAAAACTAAAGGCAATCTTTGTCGTCTTTAGTTTTACAACCAACGCATTTCCTCGAGACTTGTAGCAAGGTACTTTTCAATAAAATTCTCCGTCCATTTTATATTTACGAAGAAAAATTAATGATTGTATCCCTCGAGCAGATAATCGTACTGGCCTGTGTTCATTTCCCATATCGTTTTTAGGCGTTCCATTGAAAACAAATTTCCGCTGATGATGATTTTTAACTTGCCATAGTATTCTGCAAGGTTTGGATCTTTTATTCTGTTCTTGTCTATTTTTAGTGTGTCGACGTAACCTGCCGGGATATCACGAACAAAGTGTCCAATGCGCCAATTGCCGGAGGTAACTTTAAGTCGGGCAAGAAGAGGGTCTCCAATGGCATATTGATCCAATAGATGCACCTTTGGACCTGCAAAATATCCTATCATGCCCACGCTGGCCTCGACGACGACTGGAGTATTTTCCAACTTGTATTCAACTCCGCTGCTTGCCCATTCATGCCGGGGCATCATCAAGCTGTGGTCCATAGCGGAAAGATTCGTATATAAAGAGTAATACATTCTTTCATCCGCGATCTGGCTGTAAGGATCCACGGTATATCCCTCGGGCGTGCTTGGAATGTTCGGATTCGTTTGGAAATAATTAATCGTGGATACGGGAGAGAGGAAGCCGGTAATAAGCACAAGGCCGCATATGACAAGCTTGTGGCTGTTACTTATCGCTTTTATATTACCTGCCAATATGAAAGCGCTTAGCAGGAGGCCGGCGGAGAAAAAGCGGCCGCTCATAAAATCCCCTCCGATATACAAAATATATCCAAGATATAGTACCAATCCTGCTCCGAGAGCCTTTTCTCTGGAGTTATTCCGAAGGAAAATTACCATAAGCGAAATTCCGATGGTCAATAATGTGATCGGATCAAAGGTGAGCGAATTAATAAAGTAAAGAATACCCTGACTGGTCAATGTGTGTTGTGCAATGCCAGAATTTAATTTGGCATAAGCTGTATTTGGAAATGGAAAACCGTAGTAAAGAATCGAAAACAACTCCCATAAGATGAAAGGGGCGAGGCCAACCATCATAATTCCAAACCCTCGCAGGGTACGAAAATTCGTAAACCAAAGATATCCAAGGGCAGGAATGAAAAATAAAATCGCATCCATTCTGTTTGTTGCGCCCAGCCCGGCGAGCAGCGCCAGGATCAGGAATTTTCGCGGCGTAATGGGATGATTTGGATTAAGGAAAATAATGGCAAACAAAAGGATTAACAGATGCGTCAGCCCGTTTTCCAACCCTGAGGTTGAATAATCTACGAATGCCTTCGATAATACAAGGATTCCCCATCCAAAGAGCATGGAAAACAGGTCGCCCGAAAACTGTTTTAGATAAATGCAAAAAACAGCAAATGACACTCCGATATTTAATGTCAATAAAGTGAAATACCCATCCCGTATGAAATAATAAAGAACACTCAGCAGGAGTCCCCAAAGCGGGTGGGTATATGTTTGCACCCGTTCTCCTACATTCCATGTCAACCCGTATCCGTTTACCCAATTGTCGACTGTCCGCATTGTAATAAATGCGTCATCCCCCAGCCAAGCTGTTCGAATTAATATAAAAATGGATAGCAGGCTGATTGTAAGGATAACCATCCTGTTCGAAGAAATTTCTGTTTCACTTTTCATACAGGAGCACTCCTGACCGAGAGATGACAAGCAACGATCTTTTTTGAGTGGATGACTGCAAAAAAACGCTTTGCAAGAGCGCCTGTCGCTGATAACAGGCGGAAATGTCGATAGCCGATCACTCGAATTGCATTATAGCATCACGGATATTTGATACTATAACCAGCGCCTCACCTTTGACCTGTTGCCTGTGTACTGTTCCTCGAATTTTTTCTCCAGATAGGCTTTTTCCTTCTCAATGACCAGGCGATTCAATGTGACGGCGAAAAACGGCGCGATTAATATTCCCGAATATAAACCCGAATTCAAAGGCAGGCGTATTACCATCAGCAAAAATCCCAAATAAATCGGATTGCGCGTAAAGCGATAGACGCCGTTCATCACCAGACTCTTGACCGAACCATGCGGATCGAGGGTTGTGCGCGCCTTCCGAAACTCGATCAACGCGCCTATGCCGAGCAGAGCTCCGATGAAGGTCAATGCAAAACCCGTATTGCGCAGGCCCGCAGGGACCATAAGCGGCGGGTGCGCATAATACTCAAGCACATATGCGATGGCGATATAGAACAAGGCCGCAAGGCGTGGGTGGATATTCTTATTGATATTCGGACCATCCTTTTGTTTTTCGCTCATCCTTATTCCTCGATCTCAAGTTTTGCCTTCAAGGGCGGTTTGCGCCAGAACCAGCCCATCCAGTCAGCATAGGAAGCGCCTTTTTGCTTTACGTCCGACCAAATCCCAGCCTTAAGTTGGTGAGTATCCCACCATGTATTTCTTTTGATGAATTGGATTTTTCCATAATACTTTCATTGCGCCCAATTCTCCAGCGTCTCTTTGACCTTTGTCAGGAATCCATCCGCAGAGGCACCATCGAGAATGCGGTGATCGAAGACAAACGACATATATACCATCGGGCGGATGGCGATTGTGTCATCATTTGACCTGCCGTCAGCGGGGATCACCACTACACGTTTTTGCATGGCGCCAATTCCCAGGATGCCGCATTGAGGCTGGTTGATGATGGGAAATGCAAACAGTGATCCGCCGATCCCATGATTCGTCAGCGTAAATGTCCCGCCTTTGACCTCGTCAGGCTGCAGTCTTTTGTTTCGTGCTCGCGTGGCGAGATCATTGACCGAGCGGGCCATCTCCAGCAGGGACAAATTATTCGCGCCTTTGATGACAGGCACGATCAAGCCTTCCTCGCCAAGGGAAGTCGCCATGCCAATATTGATGTTCTTGTGAATCAGCACGCCTTCGTCGCTCCATGAAGAGTTGACCCGTGGATGGGTCCTCAACCCTGCGACAATGGCTGTCATGAAGTACGTGGTATAAGTGAGATTGACTCCATTCTGTTCAAAGGCGGCTTTGTTTACGGCGCGATGTCTCACCACATGGCTCATATCCGCTTCCATGACCGTTAAAACATGAGGTGCTGTGCGCCTGGACTCCACCATATGCTGTGCGATGGATTTTCTCATCATTGTATGCTTAATAAGCTGATCGCCCTCCAAGGGTTTAAAGGCAGCAGTTTGCTGGTTGGCAGATTTTGCCGAGATAACGATTCCCGCTTCTCGATTCTCGATCATCTTCAGCACATCATTCTTCGTAATGCGCCCATTCAGGCCAGTGCCATTCACTTGCGATAAGTCCACGCCATGCTCGGCAGCGATTCTTGCCACAACCGGGGAGATAAAGCCGAGATCTTTGTTGGCGCTTGATCGTTGGGAGTGGGTGGTTGGCTGTTGCGCCTGAATCTCGGCAGGGAATGGGGCCTTTTGTGCTGATTTATTGCTGTCAATTGGCATCTGCCCGCTGTCGACTGATTCACCCGCCGCCCCGATGATTGCCAGCAACTCTCCCACCTTTGCAGCCTGGCCCTCCTGCATTTCAATTTTCAAAATTACGCCGGAGGCAGGCGCAGGGATTTCTGTGTCCACTTTATCTGTATTTACCTCGAGCAAGGGCTCTAATTCCATGACAGAATCGCCGACTTGTTTGAGCCATTTTGTGACGGTGACTTCGTCAACGCCTTCGCCGAGGCGTGGAACCAAAACTTTTGTCGCCATGATTTTCTCCTTCAAATTCTCACCGCAGAGACGCGGAGAGCGCAGAGTTTTTATTCTTTGAGTCCCAGAACCAGGCGTTTTATGCCCTTTATAACAATTGGGACATTGAAATTAATGATCAATCCAACCCTCCAACCGCCAAGACGTATATAGGTCAATACCTGTGCCTCATGAATTGGTGCGATACTTTCAACTGCTTTTAATTCAACAACAACTTCATTTTTTACAAGTAAATCAACTCGATAACTACAATCCAGTTTTACGCCTTTATAAACTACAGGGAGTGGAGCTTGCCTCTGGAATGGAATTTTCCGCAAGTTGAGTTCATGACATAAACACTCTTCATAAGCAGATTCAAGGAGACCCGGCCCTAAGTGCTTGTGTACTTCGATGGCCGCGCCAATGATAGACTCAGTTAATTGATTTACACTTTGAACTACCATAACACCTCTATTAACCATAAAAATCTCCTTTTTCTTTTCTCCGCGAACTCTGCGTCTCTGCGGTTAATAGATATTTGGATATGCCAACGGATCAACCTCATTCATCATTTCATAAACTGTGTCAAATATCGTTTCCACATTGGGTTTTGACCAGTAATCTCCATCTGACCCATAGGCAGGCCGGTGTGCCTTGCCGGATAATGTCCTCGCGGATGAGTCTAAATGAAAGTATCCGCCTTGCTTCTCGATGACTTCCTGCATCATGTAAGCCGTTGTTCCACCCGGGACATCTTCATCTACAAAAAGAGCGCGATTGGTTTTCTTCAACGACTCAACGATCATGCCATGAATGTCAAACGGCAGAAGCGATTGCACATCGATGACTTCAATTTCGATTCCGACTTTGCTGAGTTCATCGGCGGTTTCCAGCATGATATGGCAGCATGCGCCGTACGTCACAACCGTCACATCTTTTCCCGAGCGGATGATTTCAGGCACGCCCAGCGGCAGGGTCATTTCGCCGATGTTGTCGGGCAGGCGTTCTTTCAAACGATAGCCATTCAACACTTCCACCACAATCGCAGGCTCATCCGATCTCAACAGCGTATTATAAAAACCTGCCGCGCGAGTCATGTCACGCGGAACGAGCAAATACATCCCGCGCAATAAATGGATCAAGCCTCCCATTGGCGAACCTGAATGCCATACGCCTTCCAAGCGATGCCCGCGGGTTCTGACAATGACGGGCGCTTTTTGTCCGCCTGTGGTGCGCCAATGCAGGGTGGCTAGATCATCGCTCATGATTTGCAATGCATATAACATATAATCCAGATATTGAATCTCAGCGATTGGACGCAGTCCACGCATGGCCATGCCAATTGCCTGACCCAAAATTGTCGCTTCGCGGATGCCCGTATCGGTCACGCGGTATTCGCCATATTTTTCCTGCATGCCCTTGAAGCCCTGATTCACGTCGCCCAGTTTTCCGACATCTTCGCCAAACGCGATCAAGCGCGGTTCGCGCGCCAGCGCAGTGTTGAATGCGGCATTGACCACTTCAAAGCCAAACACCGTCGGTGAAGAGTCCGAATACACGGGCTTGATCTCGTCCACTTTCAATGCGCTGCCTGAATACAAATGCGAGCCATACCGTTCCAGATTTACCTTGTCGTCTTCCGCTTTCCATTGGATGAGGGCATCTTTTGCGGGATTCGCTTCGTTTCGCAGAATCCTCAACGCTTCATGCGCGGCGCCATGGATATCCCGCCTTGTGATCGACGGGAGATTTTCCAGCCGATCTTTGAGCATTCTCAATTCTGATGCAAGATTTGACGTGTTTGCGATCTCGTCGAATATATCCATGACCTGATTGCGCTCTTCCAAAATGGGGGAGAGGTATGCGTTCCATGCGGTTTTGCGGAATCCCTCTACAGCTTCGTAGTCTGCCTTTTCGAGGGCCTCAAGCTCGGGCGCGGAAATGAGGCGGTTGTCTGTCATCCATGCGCGCATTTTTTTAAGTCCGTCAAATTCCTCTTCCCACTTGAGTCGTTCCGGCGATTTGTAGCGTTCTTGACTTCCCGACGTGCTGTGACCCTGCGGTTGGGTCCCCTCGATCACATGCACCAGCGCGGGGATGTGATATTCGCGCGCGATCTCGGCGGCGCTGAGGTAGGTTTCAACGAGGGCGGGGTAATCCCACGCGCGGACGGTGTAATGATCGTATCCGTTTTGGACTTTATCCGGCGTTGCGCGTGGATCGCGTTCGAAGCCCTTGAGCAGGGTGCCGATATTTTCCTTGACCATTTGAAATTGATTGGGAACGGAGATGCCATACCCGTCGTCATAGATCGTGATGACGGCCGGCGCTTTGAGCACGCCGATGGCATTGACCGATTCCCAGAACAAACCCTCGGCGGTGGAGGCATTGCCAATCGCAGCAAATACAACTTCATCGCCGTTGATCGAAAAATCCTTGAACTCATGCAGTTCTTTTAACTTGCGGTATAAAACTGATGCATAGGCCAACCCCACGGTGCGCGGCATTTGTGCGGCGGTTGGAGAAATATCCGCTGCGGTGTTATACATCTTGGTTTGCGCGCGCCATGTGCCGTTTGGATATAAATTGCGCGAGGCAAAATGCGCGTTCATCTGCCGTCCCGCACTGGCAGGATCGTAAGTCGCATCGGCGTGCGCGTATAACTGGGCAAAAAATTCCTGGATGCTCGTCACGCCAAGTATGAACATCCAGGTTTGATCGCGATAATAGCCGGAACGCCAGTCGCCTTTGCGGAAGGCGCGAGCGATGGCGAGTTGGGCGATTTCCTTGCCATCCCCAAATATGCCAAACTTGGCCTTGCCGCTCAGGACTTCGCGCCTGCCGATCAGGGAAACCTGCCTGCTTTGATAGGCTAGGCGGTAATCTTTTATGATTTCATCTTTTTCAAAGGGAAGCGCAATAGAACCCTTTTTCCTGGGCATGTATCTCTCTCCTGAATTGGATGTGTTAAGGGGGATTATAACGGAAAAGGAAAAACGTTATTACAAGGGATTTTATGATCCAACGAAATTCTGAATTAGACTCACAATTTCGTCTCCTTTATTACTTGACCTAACATACCATAATATCGTCTTTGTCTGTCCGACTTGACACTGGTACGCCATTGGCGTATACTCATACATAACTATGCAATTCATCGAAACGAGTGTATTTATCCGCCAGGTTATTACATTGCTTACAGACGATGAATATCGCCAATTGTAAACTGCGCTGGCATCCCGCCCCACAGCGGGTGCGATCATTCAACGCAGCGGCGGTTTGAGAAAGATACGCTGGTCAATGGGTGAACGCGGTAAACGTGGTGGTGTCCGCGTAATCTATTATTGGGTTGTCGCGCAGGATCAAATCTTAATGCTCTTTATATATCCCAAAAACGATCAAGATGATCTAACACCAAGGCAACTTAAAATTTTGCGCGAAATTGTCGAGAAGGAGTACAAATGAAAGACGAATTATTTAATGAATTGGTAGCCAGTGTTCGTGAAGGCGGAAAGGTTTTACGAGGCAAAGCCAACCCCGCCCGAAAATTTGTGATCGAGATGCCAGATGTGAAAAAGATACGCTCAAGTTATAAACTTTCCCAAAATGAATTTGCCGCATTGATGGGAATCAGTGTCAGCACATTACGCAATTGGGAGCAGGGACGCCGCGCTCCTGAAGGCTCGGCACGGGTGTTATTGCAGGTCGCGGCGAAACATCCTGAAGTAATATGGGAAGTGGTCAAGGTCAAATCGATAGTGACGTAAATCTAAACTCCTTCAAGGATTTTCCCTTGAAGGAGTTTTTTGAATTGCAGATACAATCTGTCTAGTTGTTTACTTCATTCTCTCCGCCACGATCTCCGCGACGTCTTTCACTTGAATATTGCCTCCATCAGCTTTGGAGGCATCGCTCATCATCGTCAAACAGAAGGGACAGCCCACTGCCACCGTATCCGCGCCCGTGGATTTAGCTTCGGCAAATCGCGCTTCATTCACACGTCCCGTACCGTTCTCCTCTTCCTTCCACATTTGCGCGCCGCCTGCGCCGCAGCAGAAGGATTTGGCTCCGTTGCGCGGCATTTCAACTGTCATTATGCCCGCATCTTTCAATGCCTCGCGCGGCGCATCGGTGATCTGGTTGTGCCGTCCCAGATAACACGGGTCATGGAACGTAACTTTCATATCCTCGCCTTCCAAATTCATCGATATCTTTCCGGCGCCAACCAGTTCGTTAATTAATTGAGTGTGATGAATGACCTGATAATTTCCGCCAAAGGCAGGGTATTCATTCTTGAGGGTGTGCAAACAATGCGGGCAGGTCGTCACAATTCTTTTGGGCGCAACCTCGTTCAGGATTTCAACATTCTGTGAAGCCAGCCCGAAGAAAATATCCTCGCGTCCCGCGCGGCGAGCCGAGTCGCCTGTGCATGATTCGTTCTTCCCAAGCACGGCGTAATTGACTCCCGCCGCATTTAAAATCTTTGCAAAGGCCTGTGCGGTCTTTTGTGCGCGCGAGTCGGTGGCGGGCGCACAGCCGACCCACCATAGGATTTCAGGTTCGCCATTTTGCTCGATGGTTGGCACGCTCATACCCTCCGCCCATTTCATTCTGTCCGCCTGCGATACATTCCACGGATTCATGTTGCGTTCCATGCCCTTGAACGCGGTTTCCAGTTGTTTCGGGAATGCGCTTTCCATCATGGATAGATTTCTGCGGATGTCCAAAATGTCGCGCATCGGTTCATTGCCCACAGGACAAATATCCACGCATGCGCCGCAGGATGTACAAGCCCAGACGGCCTCATCTGAGATCAGGTCTTTCAATTCGACATCGGTCGTGCCGCCGTGATTCAAATGATAACGTTTGTTTATTTCCAACGCGGCGGGCGATAATATTTTTCCCGTATTATATGCTGGGCAAACTTCCTGACAGCGCAAGCACATGATGCAGGCGTAGCTATCCAGGATCTGCTCCCAGCCCAGGTCCTTCATTTTCGCCGCGCCAAATTGTTCGATGGATTGATCCTCAAGGTTGATATAGCTTAATTCCCCAATGGATTTTCGCTCGGGTTTCAACGCAAAATTCAAGGGTGCAAAGAATAAGTGAATATGTTTCGAATATGGGAAATATGGAAGGAATGCCACCACCGCGCCAATGGACAACCAGAAGGCAATATGTTCTCCCACGACTAAGGTACTCGCATCCACACCTGACCATAAGCCTGATACAGCTGAGATGCTTGGCTGCCAGCTGTCAGTGTGACCTGCCAGCGCCAACCCGAAAGATTCTCCCAAAAATCGCATCGAGTTATGCAGGAAGATAAATCCCGCCACGATTGCGGAGTCACGCATGATGCCTGCCCGCGCTGCGGGATGCAGCAGAGTGGTCTCGCGCGTGGACAGAGTTGCGGGCCGCAGGATGAAGCGGCGAAAGATCATCGCCAGAATGCCAACGATGATCGCGACATTCGCAATATCCGCAAGCAATCGATAAGCATTGCCAAACAGGCCTGTATGCTCAAGGAGTTTGAATCCGGTATAGGCGTAAATCAGATCCGCGAGATTAATGAGAAGAAAAGATAGAAAACCCCAGCCGATAAGTCCATGCAAAATACTGGGGACCAAACGGAAACGAAAAACGGGCTGGAACAATCCCACCTTTACGATGAGTTCGCCAATCCGTTTGTATGCCAGCGACCAATCCATATTACCCTGGCCGCTGTTGATATGCTGCATAATACGCGCAAAGCCGCGATAGGTGAAATATAATGAGACGAGGGTTGCAACGAGGAAGAGGATCTTTTCTATGAGAGTGAGCATGGTTACTCCTTCAATTTGGAGTGCAGAGGTCTTCTTCTGCCGCAATGGTGAGACATTGCAGGTAAAGTTTAGCACAACTTTAAATGATTGTAGCGAAACTTACCAGGCTATCCCATATATCCGTATTCAATTTTTCACGTTGGTTTGTTGCGAATTCCCAGAACAGGGATTGCGCGCGTGTAAAGGGACATCCCACATGGCGTGCAATGTAAACCGTACGCTTGAGATCCAACCCTTGCAATTCCACTTTTTTGACGCGCCCGAAGGCAAGTCCGCGCGCCGCCACCATTTCAGAGACGAAAGCAATACCCACGCCGCGTTCAACCGCCATTTCAATCGCTTCGGCGTTGCCGAGTTCCATGGAAACGTTGAGCATGTCTGGAGTGATGCTGAAACTTTTCAAAGCCTGCATCACTGTTTCACAGGTACCGGACATTTCTTCGCGCATGATGATCTTTTGATCGAGCAGATCGTCGGGGGTTGCGTGTCCGTAATTTGCCCAGGGATGATTCGCCGGCACAATCAAGTAAATGCGGTCATCAAAGAGCGGCTGGCATTCGATATCACGATGTTCAAGCAATTTACTCGAGACGCCGATCGGGATGGCTTGATTAATCAAGCGTTCATATACCTGGTCACGTCCCATCACTTTGACACGCGGATGCACAGCTGGATATTCCAGTTGAAACATGGAGAGCAGAGCAGGTAAAAGATATTTCCCCGCAGAAGTGGAGCAGCCAATCAGCAATTCCCCTCCAATTTGATTGTTGGCCTCATACAAACTGTCTTCGAGTAAACGCACAGAACGAATCACTTCGCTTGCCATGGGGATGAGGTTTTCTCCTGCTTCACTGAGAGTCACTGAACGACCACTCCGCAGAAACAATTCCACGTTATAGGCCCGTTCAATTGCCTGAATCTGCTGGCTCACTGCAGATTGTGATATGTGCAGTCTTTTTGCGGCTTGCGAGAAATTCTTTTCCTCGGCGGCTACCAGAAATACGCGCAGACTTGAGATCTCGATCAACTTTCGCTCCGCTCTATGCATTAAATAATTATGATGTTTTTGCTCTATTATCATAAGATTTTCTGATCCTTGCTGCCAGTGGACATTGTCAATAGTTTGGTGTGATAGCCTGGGGTATTTACCCCAAACAAAACTGCCCGCCTTAATTGCGGGCAGTTTTGTTTCATATGCTCCAAAATCATCTCCCAGTATTACTTCACTACAGGTAATTCAGCAGCCATCCAACCGCCCATACCGCCATTTAAATTGTGGACGTTGGTGTAGCCAAGGAAGTTTAAATACATCATGGCTATGGCGCCGCGGTGACCGGATTTGCATAGAACGACAACTGGCGCGGCTTTATCGGCGGGGAGTTGTGACAGGTTTGCGGGCAGGTCAGTGATTTGAATTAGAACTGCGCCATCAATGTGACCATCTGCATCCCATTCAGCCTGTGAGCGAACATCCAGGATAAAGGGGGCTGTACCGCCGGCGATCTCGGCATTCAGGTCCACTGGTTTCATGCCATTAAAGCCTTCGGGCAAAGCGCTCATATAAGCGTCCAGAGCAGCGAGGCGGGCTGCATCCACATCAGGAGTTGTGATTGCTACAGGTGCTTTGGGTGCGCCCTGCTCAACCGGAAATTGAGCTTTGATCCAGCCATTCACCCCGCCGTTCAGATTAACTACATCTGTATAGCCAAGTAAGCGTAAGGCAACCATCCCAAGCGCCCCTCGATGACCCGATGCGCAGGTGACGACAATCTTTTGATCCTTGGCAGGTAATTTATCCAGATTCTTGAGCAGATCCCGGATCGGAATATTGAAAGATCCAGCAATGTAGCCGGCCGATTCTATTTCAGCGGGTTCGCGCACATCCACGATAAAGACCGGCGCCTCGGCAAGCATCTCATTAAGTTTGTCCGCCTTAGTGGTGTAGAACCCTTGATCGGATGGCAGCGTGGAGACAAATTCGCCCATGACCGCTGCCCAGTCCATATAACCGGCCACGGGCATGCTGGCGGTCTTCCATGCACCGAGCCCGCCACCCAGATTGGCAACATCGGTGTAACCCATCAGGTAAAGCGCCATTTCAACCATAGCGCCTCGATGACCGGAACCGCAGTAAACTACGATGCGCGCATCTTTATTGGATGGTAATTTATCCAGGTTGGCTAGGAAATCCGGGAATGGAATTGAGACAGCGCCTTCGATGTAACCGTCCTTGTTCCATTCTGCCTGCGAGCGGACATCCAGCAGGAAGGGAGATTTCTCAGCCAGTTCTGTTGCCAGGGCATCTGCTTTTATACTGTAGAAGCCTTCAGGCAGGTTGGTCAGGAAGTTATTCAGGGCAGTGAAGAGGGCTTCGTCTGCTACGATGGGCGTGCCGATTGCGGCAGCTGCCTCAGGCAGGGTGCCGGTAACAACGGCCAGGTTTGCTTTCTTCCAGGCGTCTAAACCGCCTCCCAAGTTGCGGACGTTTGTATAGCCCAGCATCTTCAGCGCCATCATGCCAAAGCCGCCCCGATGTCCTGAGCCACAATAAACCACAATGGGCTCATCAAGGCCGGGAAGTTTATCCAGGTTCTCAAGTAGGGTACGGATTGGCAGGTTGATTGCGCCTTCAATGTAACCGTCTTTTTCGAGTTCGGAGACTTCGCGCACATCAACCAGGAAAGGCGCTTTATCGGCTAACTCCTCATTGAGTTTGGCTGCGCTAACCGAGCCATAGCCTTTATCGGCTGGAATAGAAGCCCAGAAATCGGGCAGCATTGCAGAGACATCAAATGCGGGAACTTCGGTTACAACCACAGCTTGAGTGGCTGGCGCCTCAGTCACAGGGACATCAACCGGCGCTGGTGATCCGCAGGCTCCCAATACCATGCTAACAACCAGCAATAAAACGGATGGTAAATACAGCTTTTTGTTCATTTCTCAATTCTCCTTAAATTCATGGGGAAGGCAATGTTTCTTCGACCAGGGGTGGAACTTGGTCAACGATCACGTCTTTATTTGCGTTTACCTCCTCGGGATTTACGTTCCCTTTTGTCAGGAAAATGTCAGCGTTGCCATGACAGGCATTGCAAGTTTTATTCTGTGGTGTTTCCTTCTGAATATTGTGTGGCGTGGCATATACCCATGTGGGCTTTGCGTTGAAATCAGGCAACAGATTGTCCCCATAAAAGGAATAGGAGTCGGGATCTGTTGGAACATGCCGTACCACAACATATTCGTATGGGCGGTGAAAATTGGGGGACGGGTTTTTGCCGATAAAGAAGGATAAGTAATCTCCCTCGGTCTCGTAGAACGGATTGCCGGTCTTGTCACTGATGGCTACGTGGCAGCTGTCACAACTTGTATAAGAGACCGAATGACAAACCTGGCAGGCGAGTTTATCCTTGTGAATGATGTGGTTCTGGTTTGTGTCATTCCAAGCGCCCATTTCCGGGTGACAGGACTCACAGGAGGGAGACTGTTCACCAGCATAGCGGTTTAGTTTGGTTAACTTTTCAAAACCATCTGTTTCCGAATGGCATTGTGTGCAAGCCGCATCTGTGCCGTGCATTTGTGCTTCGCTGTGGCAGGACATGCAGTTCATTCTTTCAATACGGAAATGGGCATCGCCGGGAATGTCTTCATGTTTTCCCAGATACTCATTGCCCACCCGGCTCCCATGACATGCCACACAATTTTGAGACATGGAGGGCGTCTTCATGATGACATGCCCTTCGACAAAACCGCCTCCCACTGAACCTGGCTGGCTAATGTGACAATCTCCGCAGCTGGCATGACAGGATGAGCAGTGATTGCCAAACATGGTTACCATTGCCTGTTCAGTGGGTGATGCACGCAGAGCCTTAATCCCTTCCAGATGATTTACTTTTAGGAGTTTTTCATTTACCACGTCCTGTTTAACAAGGACGGTTTCTTCTGAATTCGTGTTGGAAGGGAAATAATGGCAATCGCTGCAAGTTGTATGGCAGGTACCACAATGGGTGTCGTAGGTTGCCATCAATTTTTCTATGCGTTGGGCATCGTATTGAGGATGAACCCCTCCGCGAGCTTCAATCGCTGTCAGGTATCCTTGAAGGTCTGCGTGCAAGCCATTGCCCGCCATGGCTGTCTTGTAATGGCAATCGTTGCAGACACTTGTTGGCGAGGCGCTTGGGTCTGAGACCATACCCGCGTGGGCCGCCTCTTTGTCAGAAACATTTTGACCGGCATGACACAGGGCGCACGAAAATTTCCCATGCGGATCAGCAGGAAAATTATCCTGATCCACCAGCACTTTCTCCCATGGCTCCAACGGAGCCACCTCGCCCCCTCAGCCGGCGCCAGAAGATTCTTTTTCAACAACCTCTTCCGCTTTGGCTGTATCGATCAATCTTTGTTTATCCGTGTGGCAGTTCAGGCATTCGTCTAACGGAGCCACAATCCCGGCAGAGGGAGACGGGACAGGTATCTCGGCCAAGGGGGATTCTTCGAGGGAATTATTTGTACGGACACATGCTGATAAGATGAAAATTGTTAAGAATACTAGCGGAGTTATTTTTCTCATAATTATCCTTTAAATTGTGTATTCCTTCACAAGTAATTTTATTCCAGTTCCTTATATTAACAAGTGATATATATAACGTCTGTTTATTAGATTTGCTTATGGAAAATGATTATCCAAATTGAATAATTCCCCTCATAAAAAAGCCCGTAGGAAAAATCCTGCGGGATAGTAGCTGGTTCAAAAAAATAGATTATTTATTGACTGATATCGTTGACATAATCCACTGCGACGGAGCAGACTCCTTTGAGATACGGTGAGACATTCTCCCAGGTAAGTTCGAGATTTCTGCCTTGCGCATTGGTGACCGCTTCAGCAAGACAGCCTCCACCCGCGTTGTAATTGACCAAAGTGAATTTCCACAAATCTTCATATGAGGCAGCCTCACCGGCGGTTTTACCTGTATAGTTATAGATCACCTGACCCGTCTGTTCACAATTTGCGATCATCGTATGTGCAAAAACACCCACTGAAAAATCTGCCTGCGTAAGGTCAAGTCCAAGCGGGCATGTCTCGCAGGTTGCATTGACACTTCCCACCAGGGCATGGCGTAACGCAATTTGCGTCTCTTCATCAAGATGCATGTATCCGTCGCCGCATACTTCGGCCTCCATTACCAGCGGACAAAATTGATTGAAGAAGGAACGATTCCAAAAAAGCGTGGTGTCTGCGCCATACTCTGTCAATTGACCCAAACCCGCGTCTCCAATTACCTGATAGATGCCCGGCCAAAACTGGCTTTCACGCGCGAAGAGATTTTTGATCAAGCGTGCCGGCACGCCGGTTTCTTTGGCAGTATCCAGGATCAGCACGTCAAATTGATCCTGCCATTCATTTACCGCATTACGTGATTTTTCCAACCCGCATTGATTTACAATATTGCCCGCAGCCAGGCCGCCATCGGGACAGGCGCTCGCGTCCACTGCGCCCTGCAGGATGAGGTTCGCGGCAAGATATGTGTAGGGGATATCACTGCTGAGTTCCTCGCTTTGCTTTGGTGTGCTGAGCCATTGCGGTGGGCCGCCAACGGGAGGAAATACTCCCCATGCATCGGAACAGGTGGCAACCGCCGGTCCCTGCCATTGTGATGAAAGTACGTCGACATACCAGTACCGTTGATCAGGATCGCCTTCGTCTGCAAGTTTTACGCGGACTTGCGCGTTGTAAACGGAACTGCTATCTCCATATGATGAGTATGACCAGAATTCAACAGCTACTCCGTCTTCATCTGTTTCAGGGACGTGGAATTTGCATGTATCAGTATCGGCGCATGAGAATGGTTCGCCATCATAGGTACCCTCAATACGGATAATGGTTTCGTTCGGCAGGGGTTCCGTCCCAGTAATAACGAGGGTTGGTTTTGTTTCACAGATATTGGTGGATTTGCTTAAGACAGGTTCACAATCATCAAGCGCGATCCATGCGCTGGCTGGTGCGAGCTGCATGGCGATCTCCTTTTCCTTTTTTGTACCATTTATAAGGAAAGCGTAATAGCCGTCACAATTTTTTATATCGTTTGAATTGCATGGAGGTTGGGTCAGCCATTTTGTGTAAATCTTTTCCCCGCAATCTCTATATATTTCTTCTGGCAGTGGAGGTTTGTCGTGATCGGTATCCACAGTACAGACGATATCATTATTCTTCCACGTGATCAAATACCATTCGTAGGCTGTATATTCCACGGCGATGACTGTGTATCGATCTGGGCCAGGCGGTGGATTGGGTGCAGTTACAGGCACAAGGTCATGTGTGAACGCCATGTTGGAGATGGCGACCATGGTTGAGATGAGACCGAACGTCCAGTAACCTCTCTGCATGGGAATCAAAAGAGTCCGCGTTAATTATACGCGGACTCTTTTTCAAATGGGTCATTTCTTTTTGGTTTGTTCAGTCTCAATGGAGTTGAGGGTTTCAAGATCCTGCTTGAGATTCCTGCTGCGCCTGTAAATGCTAAAGATGTAGATGCCCATGGTGAGGTAGGCGATGATATAGCCGGCTATCATGTAACCTGAGGTATCGGGTGTAATTTCCATTTTATGCTCCCATTACATTGTGACGTTAAGTTTGAGTTGTTCGACCTTTTCCTGCAAGCTTCCGAGACGGATGCGATGCCACATCAGGTCAATGAAAATGACGGTGAAGGCGAACAAGCCGAAGAAAAATGCGATTTTCATGTCGCTGGTCATGCTGAAGCCGCCCTGAGCTGCGGCGCTTTGGCTACCGATGACTACCGGATGAATGGTGCGGAAGAGACGGATGACCATGAAGGTGATCGGTGCGCTGATGCCGCCAAGCAAGGTGTAGACCGCTCCGAAGCGTGCACGTTTTTCGGGTTCCTCCATGCCCTGGCGGAGCATGAAGTAGGCGATGTAGATAAGTTCAGTGACTGCGGCAGTGGTAAGACGGGGATCCCAGGTCCACCAGGTGTTCCAGGCGGGGCGGGCCCAAATGGAGCCGAGCACGATGGTGATGAAGAAGAACACGGTGCTGACTTCAACTGCTGCGACTTCGAAGCGATCCCATTTCATATCCTTGGTGACCAGATAGGCGATGCCAGCAATGGCAGCGATGATAAAGCCAAGCAAACCCACCCAGGCGGTTCCGATATGGAAATAGAAGACACGTTGGACCTCTCCCATGACTGCTTCGGTGGGAGCGAAGACGAGGGCCAGATAAGAGGCGATGCCGAGAACGATGATGGAGATAATATCCAGGATTGCGAGTGCGGTTGGTTTGGATTGCATTTGTCGAACTCCTTCTGCGATTTACGATTTTTTATTTGCGATTTGCAGTTGAAAATTAAACCGTAGTTATTATAAAGATTACTGAGAATATATTTCAAGGCGATGTAGATTTTAAAGATTTATTATTCCTCAACGACAAAATCAAAAACCATGAAAGCAACAGCGATAAAGATCACGTCGTACACGATGAGCAGGTTGAGCGGGCTGAGGATCTCGGCAAAGGTCGCGTTGTTTAATAATCCTCCGCTGGCTTTGACGGAAGCCAAAAGGACGGGAATGGCCACGGGGAAGAGCAGGATCGGGAGTAATACATCCCGCGTACGGGTTTGTACGGTCATGGCGGAAAGCAAAGTGCCGACGGCAATATAGCCAATCGAGCCAAGCAATATCACGCCAAGAAAAGCTGGTTGAAAGATGCGGGTTTCGTTGTATAACAGGGCGTACAGTGGGAGGACAATTGCTTCCACAATGAGCATGAAAGCCAGGTTGCTGATGGCTTTGCCAAAGAAGATGGCAGAGCGGTCAACAGGCGCAAGCAGGAGACCATCCAGGCAGCCGCGGTCCTTTTCCACGGCCATGGAGCGATTCAAGCCGAGTGTACCAGCGAAGGCGAAGGTGGTCCACAAGACGCCGGCCGTGACGGATTGCCGTACTTTAATGTCCAGTTCCAGTGCAAAGTTGAAGATCAGGATAACTAGTATGGAAAAGACCAACATGGCGGACAGCAATTCGCGGGAACGAAACTCCGCGGCGAGGTCTTTTTGGACGATTGCCAGGGTGGCTTTGAAGAAGGAAGGACGATATTCCATGCTTTGCTTTTCGCTTTTTACGGTTTCAATTATCTCAGCCATGGATTAGTCCGCCAATGCCTGTTTATAAAACGTGAGCAGATTTGTTTTCTGTAATTCTTTTTGCAGGACAGAGGCCGCGATGATACCGCGCGAGAGAATGTCGAAGCGGGTTGCCAGGTTTTCAGCACGGACGAGGTCGTGGGAGGTCATGACGACTGTGCGTCCTTTTGCGGCGACGGTGCGGAGCACGTCATCCAGCATTTCGGAGGCGTCCTGATCCAAACCCGTATAGGGCTCGTCAAATAACATCACTTCAGGGTCGTGGAGGACGGCTCTGCCAATGGCGAGACGTTGTTGCATGCCGCGTGAAAAAGTGCGGACGAGGTCTTTGCGCCTTGCCTCCAATCCTACCATTTCCAATACTTTGCTGATGCGTGGTCCGAATTTCATAATGCCGTACATGCGGGCATAGAATTGTAAATTTTCCTCGGCGGTCAGGTCTGGATATAACAAGGGCAGGTGCGAGACCACGCCCAACTTCGCGCGGACCTGGGCAGATTCATTTGGGAGGGAGTATCCCGCCACTTTCACACTGCCCATGGACGGGCGTGAGAGTGAAGCGAGAATCCGCAGGAAGGTGGTTTTGCCTGCGCCGTTCGGTCCAAGCAGTGCCACGAATTCACCGGGTTCAACCGAAAAATCCAGGCCGCGCAGGATGGTTTTCAACCCAAAGCGTTTGACAAGTTTTTTGGTTTCGATCATTAAGACTTTCTCTTCAACGCGTTCTTCAATTCTTCACGCCTTTGCTGGTAAGCCTGATCTGTGAGTGTGCCCACACGATGCAGGTCATCGAGGGCGATGATCGCATCCATAATGGATTCAGTATCCTCAAATTCCTGTTCTTCATTTTCAAACTCCTGCTCTTTTTTCCTGTCACGCATATACAGCCACAAGCCGGCCAGGATAAGCACGACACCGAGCGCGCCGGCGCCGATCAACAAGGTCTGGTTTTGTGTAACATCGGGAGCGACGGCAGTAACCTTTGGTTTGCCTGTCAGTGTGAATTCAAGTTTTCCGTCTTGATTTACTGCACCAGCGCTGTAAACATGGAAGTTCGTGGTCTGTAAGGTTTGAATGCCGTCATCGCTCAGGGTGGAACCTTTGGCATCCACACCTTCGGGCAGGTACAAGGTTACCTTTCCAATCGAGAGCAAGGCAGGCTGTGAAATTTTGATCTCTTTCGCCTTCGATATGGAAGCAAATGCGATCAAACCATAGGGTGTTTCGCTGGGCGGCATGGCAAAACCATCCGCAGTTGGCACGAAGGCTGCGCTGTCTTGTGTAGCTTCAAAACCCAACCCTTCTGCACCTTCGGGGAAGGCAATGAAGGGTACGCTTTTTCCATCACCCATCCTTACGACAATCGTTTCATCCCCAATGTTGGAGATATTATAGACTGAAAATATCTGTGCAACGTCTTCGCTTGCTAAGTCAAAGAAGACATCCACTGAATCAATTTTCAATGTGCTGAAGTCTTCCGTAGTCTTAAAAACAACGATGGTTGGCAGGACCAGTCCGGTTGTGCCGGCAGATGCAACCGCATATCCAGATTGATAGTTCAAACCGCCCATTTCAAATTCGGCCAGATAGATCTGTTTTTCAACGATCCCTGTTTCGAAAACATAGGTCCCATCTGCGTTGACGGTTCCTTCGAGGTTGAGAATTTCCTGCGGGCCGGCGCTTGGGTCACTGCCGTGGTCGTAACCGCGCAAGGTAATTTTTAGATCGGACGGGAAATCCGTGCCGCTGTGATTTTCAATAAGACCGCTGATTTTGCCCAGGCTGGCGACAAGCGGTTCAGCAGTCGCTTCGGGTGTTGTGACTTGAGCCTGCTCGCCATCAACCGGTGTTGTCTGCGCTGACGGAGTCTCAGCCTCGGCGGCGACAAGCGTCTCAGCAGCCGAATCAGCTGCCGGCGCGGCGGGAGGCGCGTAGCTCAATGTGCGGATGTATGCCGCAACTGCATAAGCCTCTTCATCGCTGAAACCGCTTCCAAAAGCGGGCAGATCGCCTGCGCCTGCCTTGATCATCTTTACAATGTCATCCGCAGATAAAGAAGACATCCTTTCCTGGTTGCCGAAATTTTTGGCGCAATCGGCGCAGTTTTGCTCCAATAAAGACCTACCCGTTTCGATTTGTTCAGGCGTGGTATGGAGGGTTAAAGCATACGATATGACATCCCAGCGTTGCTGATCGTTCAGGCTTGCGAAGGGAGGCATGAAACGGTCGAGGTTGCCTTGCGTGACAACGGTATACCATTTTGCAGGCGATGCTTTGTGCGCGGTTTCGGGCAGGGCAAAAGCCGCAACGGTGACCGGTAATTGTTTACCATCGGTGCCATCGCCGAGACCTGTATTGCCATGACAGGGCGCGCATTTTTCTGCATAGATGAGTTTGCCATTTTCAATATCCGGCGCGCTGGCAGGATAAAGCGGACCAAGCGTGGGAGCAGGGGTGGGAGGGATGTAACCGGGCGGGGGAGTGACATCTGCCGCGAGGGTGAAGTTGCAGGCGGCCAGGAGTGTTGCGCTTATCGCTAAAATGATCGTATGACGTAGTTTCATGAGTTCCTCAGTTTTTTCATCCTTGCGAGCCACGTTCTTTGTGGCAAAGCAATCCCCAGATAACGATGTTGTTTATTCTAAAGCCTTCCCGCAGGATGGACAGAATTTATCAGTAACCAAAACAGTCTTGCCGCATTTTGGGCAGAAGCCGGCGGACCTGCTTTTGTGGTCCTTGCGCCGGGCCGCGATCATCGATTCGAGTTCATCGTCGTTGAGCGCCGCGGTTTTCGCGGAGGAGTCCGCCCGTTGTGCGGCGGCTGCTTTTTCAATACGCGTTTCTGCATTATTGGCGGATGAGGATATCGGTGCGAGTTCATCGAGTTTGCGAAGGACATCCGCGCCTTTTTGCAGGAGCGCGGCGCGTTGTTCGGGGTAATCTTCTGCGGGGATTTTGCCGAGTTTGAAATCGAAATCGAGTTCCTGCAAAGAGTTGATCACACGGTCGCGTTCCGCTTTCAAAGCAGAAACTTCATGTGTTTCGCTGACGCGTGTGTACCGTGCGCGCATGGTAAAGGGGGCGTACAAATACATGCCGACGATCACGATCACAGCCAGTATCAAAAAGAGTGAGCCTAATTCCATGTCTCCGCCTTAAGGGTTTTTTTGTGCAATGATGGATTTGATTTCATTGACTGAAGCGAAAGGTCCGATCTTCACAAAGTACAGGACGCCGTTCTGGTCTATGAAATACGTTTCAGGGACGCCGCGAATGCGGAACAACTGCGAGATCTTTGTGCCCATGTCGGGGCCGTTGAAAAAGGTAATGCCGTATTTTTTCAAGTAAGCACGCGCTTCTGGTTCAGTGTCCACATAATCTGCTCCGAGGAAAACCACTTCGCCGTGCGGTTCGTAAAACTTCCAGGCTGCCTCGAGTTCGGCGGCTTCCTGTTCACAGGGCTTGCACCACGAAGCCCAGAAATTCAGCACCACGACCTTGCCTTGAAAATCCGAAAGTTTTACTTCACTTCTGCCTTCATATTCATAACCGCTGAATAATGGCAATCTAAAATCGGGGATCGCATCGCCGGGTTGGACCGTCCCTTGCTGGCGTTTGCTGAGAATCACCCCGACCAGCGCCAGCAATCCAACAATAAACACCCAGATGATTATCTGTACCCAGAGCGGCACGCCCCGTTTGGGGATGGTTGTTTCAGTCATGACATTCTCCATAAACCCTCACCCAAGCCCTCTCCTTTCCTCTTTATTGGGAAGAGTTGGGGGCGAGGGATTTATTTTCTATTCTTCAACTCTTCTTCGAGACGGGCGACATAATCATCTTCTGCTGGAGGGGTTGCTGCGCTTCTTTCCGCACTCAAAACTGATGAGGCTTCCGAACGCCTGGTCCATTCTCGAAATGAGCGGAAAAGAATGAACGCACCCGCAAGGATGATGACAGGCGGCAGAATATAAATCAGCCAGTTCAATCCCGTACGTGGAGGCTCAGCCAGCACGCGCGCGCCGTAATTATCCACAAAATATTGTTTGATCTGATCTTCGGTCATGCCTTGTGAAAGTTGTGTGCGAATCAGTTCGCGCCACTGGCGGCAGGCCTCCGTCGGACAGACATCCAGCGGCGTGTTTTCACAGACGGGACAGTACAACTGCTTGGCAATGGCATTCACTTCATCATCCGTGGGGACTTTGTCCTGCGCAAGGGCAGATCCAGCGAATAAAGCGCTGAGCAGTAATATAAATGTAAGGGTCAGGAAAAGCTTTTTCATAACTATCTCCAGCGTTTGAACTTTCAAACCTTGTAAACGCTCAAACGTTAATCTGCTGCACTCGTCTGCTGATTGCTGCGTATCACATTGCGCCGTGCAGTTTCCTCCGCCGGGTCACGATCTGGCCAGGCGGCGAAGATGATGCCAATCAGGAAGAGCAAACTACCCAGCCACAGCCAGTTCACCAAAGGGTTGACGAATACTTTGAATGTTGCGCCGGCGCTTGAAACAGGCTGCCAATCCACAAGCAGGACATATAGATCATCCCTTAAGGTGGAGCGTTGACCGGGGATGGTCATGTTTTGCTGGGAGTCAAAGTAATAGTCAATGCGCGGGTTGAGTTGGCCGAGGAAGATTCCGTTTTCGTACACATCCAAAACAGCGCGGGTATGATTCACGCCTTCGCTCTGGCTGTCCCATGAAGCGAGTTCGCGATATTGGATCGTATATTCTGCAATGTTCAATTGCTCGCCCTGTAAGAGCAGGCCTTGTGTCTCCACTTGAAAGATCTCTATACCGAGGATGCCGATTGCCATCAGCGCCATGCTGATATGGATGATGTAACCGCCATAGCGTCGGCGGTTGCGTCCCATCAAACGCGAGATGGCGGTGAAGAAATTTTCATCCTGCGCTTTTTGCCTTGCCCGCGCGCCGCGCCAAAATTCACGCAAAGTGGTGAACAGGGCCAGCGCGACCAGGAAGAAGCCGATCAATGCGCCAATGTTTTGCGTATAAGTGAAAAACAATGTCACAACCACAACCAGAGCGGCAATCACTGATTTCCAAATTGCGCGTCCGAGTGTCTGCACTGTGGAATGTCCCCATGCAGAGAGTGGCGCAACCGCCATCAGGAAGAGCAATGCCGAGAAGAGCGGGGCAGTGGCGCGTTCATAGAAAGGCGGGCCGACGGTCACCTTTTGACCTGTGAATAATTCTGAGACGAGTGGGAAGATCACACCCCAGAAGCATACAACCAAAATGCTCATGAAAAGCAGATTATTGAGCAGGAACAATGCCTCGCGGGACAGCATGGACTTCATCTCGGTTTCGCTGCGCAGGATGGGCCAGCGCCAAATGACAAGCGCGACAGAGACAACAAGCGTCAGGGTCACATAGCCCATGAAGAAGGGACCAATCGGGCTGTTGGCAAAAGCGTGAACAGATGAAAGCACACCGGAGCGCGTCAGGAACGTTCCGAAGATGACCAGTGCGTAAGTGAGGATGACGAGGATCATATTCCAGTGCTTGAGCAAACCGCGTTTTTCCTGGATCATGACGGAATGCAAAAATGCTGTGCCGGTTAACCAAGGCATGAAGGCCGCGATCTCCACCGGGTCCCAGCCCCAATAGCCGCCCCAGCCTAAAACGTCATAAGCCCAGCGTCCGCCAAGTACAAGGCCGAAGGATAGGAACAACCAGGCCCATAAAGCCCAACGGCGGGTAATGCGGATCCAACGGTCGTCGGTGCGGCCGGTGATGAGCGCCGCCATGGCGAAGGCGTAGGGGATGACGAATGAGACGAAGCCAAGATAAAGCATGGGCGGATGAATGACCATGCCCGGGTGGCGCAGAAGCGGATTTAATCCCTGCCCATCCTGCGGTGTGAACAAAGTCGCATTTGCGATGGGCGCGAACATACCCGGTTCAACGTTTCCGTTAACAAGCCAGAAGCGCGCGAAGGGATTTTCGAAAAAGACTGTCATGCCAAGGAAGAAAGTCAGCGTGATGGCTGAGACCACGATTACCCAGGGCAGGAACTCAATGTCACGATCCCATTTTCGCAAGGTGACTGCGGAGGTGAACACTGCCAGAAGCCAGGACCAAAATACGAGCGAGCCGGCTTGTCCGCCCCACCAGGCTGTAACTTTGAGGTATGTGGGCATACTGCGGCTGGTCACTTCGTAGACGAAGGCTACTTCAAAGTGATTGTTTATCAGCAGGTAGATCAGCACTGCGGCTGAAAGGGAAATAAGTGGGAAAGTGAGCAGCATGGCACGCCGTGCACTTTCCACCAATGCAGCGGATTTTTTCTGAGCGCCATACACCGCTGTAACGCCGCTATAGATTGCGACAATGAAACTTACCACTAAAACGCCATATCCAAATTCTGCAAGCATGAGATTCTCCAAAGGCATCAGCCGCCGGGAACGGGGATGCGGGGAAATAAAACCTGACAGGCAAAAACCCATCAGGCTGTTCTTTTAATTACCGTTTGCGGCTTGCTCTGGAACCGCCTGTTCATATCGAGTGGGGCATTTGAGCAAAAGCTCATCGGCATGGAAGATGCCGTCCTCGCCAAGTTTGCCTGTCATTATGGCTTGCGCCTCGCCGCGCAGCAAATCTGGTTTGGGACCCTCGTAAAGGACGGAAACATGCTGACGGGATGGGTCATTCACGGCTTGATAAAGCACTTCAGCCAAACCGCCTTGTGCTTCAATTTCATTGTTATCGCCGGAGACATGCGCGACCTCGAATGTGAGGGTGAGTGTCTCTGCATCGTATTGGATCGTATCACCGATCACTGCGCCTGAGAGTCGCAGGCTTTTTCCAACGGCTGAAGCGCCCTCCGCTTTCAATTCGTCCACGGTCATGAAATATTCCGCGCTGGCTTGTGTCGATGAAGCAATAAGATAGACCACGGCCGCAAGAATGAATGCACCACCGATAAAGAACTTGTTCATCTTCATGTGTATTCCTCCAAAAATAATGTATCAGGATTACTTATAATTACAAGGTCTGAAATGTTACAAACAATATTCATTTTACATGTTGACATTAAATAACGCTGAGATTTGTGGGTGGAAGGATGTCACTAATATCTCCTGAATTTGTCCTATTTATACATGACGGATTTCTTTTGGTGATATAGTTGCCGGCATGGACAAGGAATTTTTGACGCGAACCCAATTAACCGTTTTCATTCTATTGTCGATCGGAATGATATCCACCCTGGCAGTTCAGAATGTTTCAGCCCAGCCGCCTTTTATTCCCGTTGACGTGGGTATCTCAAACGCATATCCACTAGCAATGCCGGCGCCTTCTGCAACGCCAACCCCAACCATCCCAAGTGGACCACCGCTCAGCTTAACCATCTCCCTGCTATGCTTTTGCTTTCTCCTGTTTTTGATTGTCGGGGTATTTGTCCTGGGAGTCTTCGTCCGTACAAAAAACCGGAAAGATCATGTGGACGATGGACCCCCTCCGCCTTCGGCACCTCCCCCCAATCCGCCATTAAGATTCTAAAAATTTCGAGACTTAACATGCGGATTGGGGGGAGGCTGGGTGGGGGCTATGGATTGGCTTGCACCGCAAACTCAACCGCCCCAATCGCAGACCCGAGGCTTGCTATTGAAAAATTGAAGTTGATATTCATCCCCGGCTGGATCGCTCCGCCCTCCCAGCGTTTGATTCCAACGACCCGACCATCCTTATCATACGCCACCGCCGCGACCCAAATTGTGGTTGCGGCTTGAGATTCTGCGGGCAGGAAAATTTGTCCGCTGAGTTGCGCGGTTTCGCCGTCCCAGTTAATTTGGGAGATGGTGTTGTTTAGCGTTGCAGGAAGATAACGAGCAGTATCGGAATTCAATTGAATCGCACTCAGCAATTGCACTTGCGGATTGATACTCAACGCGGCAGATGTATTTGGAAAGAACACATACACCGGCAAGGATGAATTTGACGGGAGAATGTCTAACAACATGAATGCGGTTTGACTTGCGATTAGGTTATTATTTTGATCCATCAACGTAATTTGCGCGGAGACGTTTTCAAGAATATCAGGCGTGTTATTTTGAATCAACGCAAAACACCATAAGCCATTGTCCGCTGAGGGGTGGCAAACGGTTTGGGTGATGGGGGCCGGTACAGGCGTGAGGGTAGGGAGATCTGAATTCGTGGAAGAACGGTCTGGGATGAGAAGAGTCGTTCCGGTGGACATGCTGTTCGGGTTGACATCCGGATTAGCCGCGCTTAAGTCATCCAGCGAGATTTTGAATTTCTCGGCAATCCCACTGAGTGTGTCGCCTGCTTCAACGATGTAGATGTGTGGCGTGGCGGTTGGGAGCGGCGTCTCTGCAATGACGAGCACATTGGGCGTGGGGGTGAGCCGAGGCGTGGAGGAAATATACGGATCGAGTAAAACATCGGATGTGTTTTGTGCGGATTGGGCAATCTCCCCGTGGGGGGAGCCGCAGGCGCTGATGAAAAGCGCAATGATTAACAATGATTTATGCATACAATGATTATAATGGACATATAAATTTCTCTGGAGGCACAATGAAATATCGTTATTTAGGCAGGACTGGAATTCAAGTAAGCGAGCTATCTTTTGGCTCATGGGTTACTTTTCATACCCAGGCGGATGTAAAAGCTGCTGTAAATATGATGGCCGCGGCATACGAGGCGGGCGTGAATTTTTTCGATAATGCCGAGGTTTATGCGGGCGGTAAATCAGAAACGGTGATGGGCGATGCCCTTAAAAAGTTGAAATGGCGTAGAAGCAGTTATTTGATCTCAACCAAATTCTTTTGGGGTTTGCAGGATAACGTGAATGAAAAGAACACCCTCAATCGCAAACGCCTCATCGAAGGCATTAATGGCTCGCTCGAACGCCTGCAGCTCGATTATGTCGACCTGATCTACTGCCACCGCCCCGATAAAAACACGCCCATCGAGGAAACCGTTTGGGCCATGCACAATATCATCGAATGGGGCAAAGCCATGTATTGGGGCACCTCCGAATGGGCGGCTTCCGAGATCGTTCAAGCTATTGAGATCGCGGAACGTCATCACCTGCACAAACCCGTGGTGGAACAACCGCAGTACAACATGTTTGAGCGCGGACGCCTCGAAGGGGATTATGTCCGCTTCTATAAAGAATATAATTATGGCACCACGATCTGGAGTCCGCTGGCTTCGGGTCTGCTTTCAGGAAAGTATCAAGGCGGCATTCCGAAAGGCAGCCGTGGTGCGCTTAAGGGATATGACTGGCTTAAGGACAGCCTGACAAACAAGGAGAAACTTGCAAAGGTCGCCGCGCTGGAGCCGATTGCCAAAGAACTCGGCTGCACCCTTTCACAATTTGCGCTGGCCTGGTGTTTGAAGAATCCATTTATCAGCACGGTCATCACTGGCGCAAGCCGCGTGGAACAAGTGCGTGAGAATATGAAGGCTTCTGATGTGGTGGATAAGATCACGCCAGAGATCATGGAAAGGATTGACGTGATCTTCGATGTGAAGAAGGAAGAAGACGAGGATTAAATAAGATGTAAGGGCGCGGTTACCGCGCCCTTACATTGGCTACACCTTTGTAAAATAATTCTCTTCCACGCTTTGCCAGGTTTCATCGCGCAGTTTCATATACCTGGTCAATAACGGATGCACGCGGGAAATTTCCTCGTGCATTTTTTGCGCCAACCTTCTGATCGAAAAATGCGCGTTCGCTGCCGTGCGCAACTGGCAGAATGCAAAGGCTTCACGTAAGTTGAATTGGGACAGCACACGGCGGTTAAATCCATTGGGGACGATATATTGCGCGACATCCGGGTTGAAGGCGTATAACTTCTCATACATTTTTATCGTAGATTCCATTGCCGCTTCATACCTGGACTCGAAGCCTGCTTCTGTTACGAGCAGGGGAATCGTGTACCCAAGCCGCGTGGACAGTCGTTGCGGCGTCTGAGTCATCATGCGGTGACGTTTGAATTCTGCATACGCGCCCTGATCCATAACGAGGTCGAAGGTGTAATTGCAGTATTCCAGTTCACGCAGGGGGACATCGTAACGGCTTAAACGTTTGAGTAAGGTGCCCGCCAATTCATCGCGTTCTTTCTTCTTCAACGATTTGACATAAGCCAGCGCATCCGCATAAGACATTTCGCCAAAGCGATATAAAGCGGCAGCAAGGACTTTCTTTTCGCCGTCCTTGTCATAATCAATTAAATTACACCAATCCGATTGCTGAGGGGTGATTCCCAGTTCCCGATTTCCGATTTCAGCTGTCGTTTCAACAAGATACGGCACGACATCCGCATATTTGACCAACGTCGGGGTTTCAGCTATTGCTACTTCTTTCATCTTTTCGCCGATCTGCCGAACTTCTGCCAGGGAGTGGGAAAGCATCTTACGGATGACCATTTCGATGACACGCGCGTTGGCTGTCATGCCGACGTTGGCGTTGGCGGCGGCCGGCAGGATGAAGCGGCATCTATCCACGTATTGTGAACGAATGCGGCGGTCATAGGCTTCATCACCTTCGTTTTCACGGCGCGGGGAGCGGCTGAGGATGAGATTCTTGACAGGGTCGAGCGACTCAGCATAGGTCGAGAAAAGCAGGCGAACGGTTTGGACAAATTCTTCGCGCAGCGGCTGACCGTCAAGTTCGGGAGGAATGGTGAAGTCATCCGGGCCCCACTTTTGATAGCGGGTGGATTTTTCTGTGTAGGAGGCAAGGCGGCTGCTCTCGATGGTTTCAATGGCAATCCGCGAAACATTTTCAAAGGCAATATGCAAAACCGCATGTTCCGCAACGGAGGCATGCCCATAACCGACAACCCACTTTTCATGGAACTCCGCGGATTTTTCGTCACTTAATTCTGCGGCGATCTCGCGAAAGGATTCTGGCGCGCGCGATGTTTTGGCAAACGCCACTGCAATGGTCTCAGGGCTGAGGGCGCGCGGGGAAAGCAGATAAATATCTCGTTCAGGCATTTTAATTATCCCATTGGGTGTTTCATCGGCGCGCCACCCAAAAGGTGAAGGTGGATGTGAAAGATGGTTTGGCCTGCATCCGCGCCAGTGTTCATGATGAGACGGTAACCGTCATCGGCAATGCCTTCCAGTGCGGCGAGTTGTTTTGCGGTTGTGAAGAGGTGGCCGATAAGTTGTTCATCCTCATTGGTCAGTATGTTAACCGAGTCAATATGCCGGTTCGGCAGGATGAGAATATGGGTGGGTGCGGCAGGGTTGATATCGCGGATGGCGGTCACTTGCTCGTCGCGATATACATGAGTGCTGGGAATTTCGCCTTTGATGATCTTGCAGAAAATACAGTCGGACATGGCGCTTCTCCTGATGAATTATGGAAGGGTCACTTTTTCTTATGGCGTTGGCATTCGTCCAAAGGTGGGTTCGCAAACGATTCTGTAGTATTCGTGTTCGATCTCTTTGTTGTTTTGATAATACTCTGCTGCTGCCTTGCCAATGGCGCGGACTTGATCAATGGAGGTGAATATCTGATCCGGCAGATAGCGCGGCAGGGTCATCAAAGGGTCGTTGATTTGACCTTCAGGCATGTAGTCTGGGCGTGCGGGGTTAATTTCATCGGCCAGCGGAATCCAGTTATACATGACGGGTCCGCGCGGGTTGGCGGTGAAACCCAGTTGATACTTGAGCAGGCGTGCCGCTTCCACAGGGCGCAGGCCGAAGCCGCCATTGGGCCAGATAAATCCGATGGGGGTCTTGCCGTACTGACTGGCAAAAGCATCCAGAGACCCTTGCAGTTCACGCGCGATGACGGTTTTTGCAGATTCATCGGAAAGCTTGGTCTCCGGGCTTACTCCCTGTGCCTGGTGATCCACCCAGCCTTCCAATTCCATATTGATGTTTTCACGCCATACTCTTTCTGTTGTTTCGGGATCACTCTGCCAGCCATTGACGACAGGCCAGCCCCAGTTTTCCCAATATTCATGGAAATACTTGTAGTAGTATTCTTCTTCGTAATTGCCATCTTGTATGATAAGGACAGACCGCGGGGGAATTTTGACATTTCGTTCTATGAAGAAAAGGAATTGCTTCATGTTAATCGCTTCAAAGCCTTGATCTTTTAGCTGCTGCATGATTTTCATGTAATCAGCCACATTGATGCTATTCGGCTCTGTCGCTGCACCGGTTTGTATTTTGCCGAACATTACGATCATGACGACCGTGCCAGGCTCGGCATTCGATGGATTCCATTTGTTCCTTAAATACCGGCAGGTCTCATCCACGTAGGTGTGAGGCGTATCCAGCGGATTTAACAAAGCGGTCTGAAATGTTGAAGGGAGGGCAGGAGGTGTGATGGCCGTGGTTTCAGGCGTTTCCATGAGTGTGCCGTCGGTCGGGAACGGTTCTTCTGCTTGAAGAGTGGGATGCAAGAGGAAAGGCTGACATGAAACCAGGATAAATACAATTAACAGGATGAGAGTAAATGGATAGATCTTTTGTTTAATTATGTCCGTCTGCTTATTCATATGAAATACATTGTAAACTAATTTTAGGCAATGAAATAGCAGGGTAAATAAAGGCCTCGTCACCCTGTTGCTTGCGGCATAGTTTTTATGGTTGTTTAGGGCGTGGACGGAATTGGTCCGTATGTGGGTGCACAGATAATATCGTAGTATTCGAGTTCGATGGTTTTGTTCTGTTCCGCGTATTGTGTGGCTTCCTGCCCGATGGCGCGGACCGCATCAATGTTTCCGCGTGCATCCGGACTCCAATAGCGGGGCAGGGTCATGAGCGGATTGTTGGCGGGGGTTTCCGGGATGGCATATGGATTTGAATCGTTAATGGTATCTGCCTGCGGGATCCAGTTGTACATCACCGGTCCGCGCGGGTTGACGGTGAAGCCGAGTTTGTATCCCAATTGTGTGCCGATTTCAATTGCGCGTTTGGAGAACCCTCCTCCTGGCCAAATGTAGCCGATTGGGGTTTTGTTAAAGTAAGTTTGTAAATTAGTAATGGAGCCTTGCATCTCGGCCATAATGAACTCATCTGTAGAAGAATCGGTTACTGGAATATTGTGAATGTAGCCGTGAGCTTGATAGTCAATCCAACCTTCTGTTGAAAGTTGGAGGTTTTCCGGTAATACTGCATCCTCCCCGCCAAAGCCGCTGATCCAACCATTAATAACCGGCCAGCCCCACTGTTCATAATAGGATTGGAAATGGTCGATAAAATATTGCGCAAAGTGGCGGTCATCCACGATCAAGAGCACGGAGCGTTGCGGGATTTTTGCGTTGTTATACATGAAATCTGCCATCAGCTGCATATTGATGGCTTGGAAGTTCATTTCATACAGATCGTTCATGAGTTTTTTGTGCTCGGTGACGGTTATATCGTTTCCAGTCGCTTCGCCTTTGTTGATGCCGTGGAACATGATAACCATCACCACGGTCCCCGGGGCGGAGTTGTTGGGGTTCCATTTATTTTGTAAATATTGGCAGGTATCCGCCACGTAGGTGCGCGGGATGTCGTTCGGTTTCAGAATGGATGTTTGATAAGTCCCAGGTAGGGCTGGCGGTGTGCGTGGAACAGTGGCCGTAGGAATCGGTGTTTCTGTTGGAGCGGGTGTTTCGGTTGGGATACTGATCTGTGCGAAGGCCGTCTCGAACGCGGCTGTTTGCAGGATGCCGGGGTCGGTGGCGACCGGCGCGGACTGGCAGGATGCCAATAGTGCAGCCAGCAGGATCAGGTTAAGGACGAAGCGGTTTTTTGTCATGCGGAGATTGTACCAACAAAAAATTAGGGCGGCCACAAGGGTCGCCCTACCTGAATTATTCGTCTGATTTTCCTGAGATGAAATCTTCCACTTTTTCGCGGCAGATGTCATCGCGGAATTGTTTGGGGGGTGTCTTGAAGAAATAAGACGATGGGCCAACAATGGGTCCGGCGAGTTCGCGATCAAGCGCGATCTTTGCACAGCGCACGGCGTCGATGATTACGCCTGCGGAGTTGGGGCTGTCCCATACCTCGAGTTTGAGTTCCAAATTGAGCGGCACGTTGCCAAAGGTGGTGCCTTCCATGCGGATGTAGCACCACTTGCGGTCCGTGAGCCAGGGCACGTGATCACTGGGGCCAACGTGGACGTTATCCTTGCCCATGTCGTAGGGAACCATGCTGGTCACGGCGTTGGTCTTGGAGATCTTCTTGCTTTCAAGACGTTCGCGTTCGAGCATATTGAGGAAATCGGTGTTGCCGCCGAAGTTGAGCTGATAGGTGCGATCGATCTTGACTCCTCGATCCACGAACAGGCTGGTGAGGACACGATGGACAATTGTCGCCCCGACCTGGCTCTTGATGTCGTCGCCCAGTATTGGCAGGCCGGCATCTTCAAAGCGTTTGCCCCAATATTCGGACGAGGCGATGAAAACAGGAATACCGTTTACGAAGGCACAACCTGCCTCAAGGATTTGCTCCACATACCATTTGGTTGCCATTTCTGAGCCAACCGGCAGGAAGTTGATGACCACATCCGTTTTTGTCTCGCGCAGCAGTTTCACAATATCGGCGGTGGCGCCGGGTGCTTTTTGAATAATCTCACTTAGATATTTGCCGAGTCCATCGTGGGTCATACCGCGCACCACGGGGACGTTAAGGTTGGAGACCTCCGTAAATTTGTAGGTGTTGTTCGGTTCGGCGAAGATGGCTTCGGAAAGATCCCTGCCGACCTTGGTGGCATTGACGTCAATACCGAGGGTGAATTCAATGTCTCGCACATGATATTCACCGAGCTGGGTGTGCATAATTCCGGGGATGGTCTCATCCTTTTTTGCATTCTTGTAAAATTGAACTCCCTGCACCAGGGCCGAGGCACAATTCCCCACGCCAATAATGGCGACGCGTACTTTTTTATTTGCCATAAAATATTTCTCCTTGTATCCTTTTTGCGGTGAATTAAAGATATACTAGTGAAGTATAATCTTACTGTAAATTTAAACATGGCTGTTGATAAAGATAAACTTCTTTCTCGTATTGTTAAATTAACCCGCGGTTTCAGCAGGATGGTGGATCTTGAGCCTTATCTTCAATCCATTCTCTCTGCTGCCGTCGAATTGACAGGGAGCGAGAGCGCCTGCCTGCTGGAGTATGATGAAGTTGCGCAGGAATTCTCTTTCAGGCTGGCGCCCTGGTTCCATCATAATGCGACCAGTTCAGTCAAATTCCCATTGGATGGCAGTATGGCTGGCCGGGTATTCCTGCAAAAGAAACCGCTGGCAATTGATGATGTAACCAAAGATGACAGTCTTTATAACACAATAGACAATATCGCCGGCTATACCACTCGTTCCATTTTATGCGTGCCGTTGATTGTACATGATAAACCGGTCGGCGTATTTGAAATTTTCAATAAAAAGAACAGGTATAACAGGGAGGATGTTCTTATCGTCGAAACTCTGGCGTCCCTGGCGGCCAATGCCCTGCAAAACGACCTGCTGGAGAAAAAGGCATTATCCTTACAGGATGAAACCCGCAAACTTGATGATTTAAAGTCGGAATTTATTGCGATCACTTCGCATGAGCTTCGCACTCCGCTGGGCTTGATTCTGGGTCATTCCACCTTTTTGAAGGAATTGATCGGCAGTGAACACGAGGAGCAGGTGGACTCCATTATCCGCAACGCCTCACGCCTTAAAGACATAATAGAAAGCCTTTCCAGCGTCTATAATTATGAGAGCGGCGGCTCGCTTATCCGTTCACAAAGGGTTTCTGTCGGGCGGGTCATTAAGGATGTCTCTGCATCATTTCATGAGATAGCAGAAAAGAAGGGCGTTGCCCTCAAGGTTGAAATGGACTCCGCGAATGAATTGTGGGTGGAGATTGACAGTGGGAAAATAGCAATTGTCATAAGCAATCTATTAAAGAATGCCATTACCTTTACCAATCAGGGCGGGCAGGTCGTCATCCGCGGAGGGCAGGAATCTGGATTTATAAAGGTCACTGTGGAAGATAATGGGGTGGGGATCCCGGCCAAAGATTTGCCGTTTATCTTTGACCGGTTCTATCAGGTTGAATCTCACCTTACCCGCAGGCATGGCGGCATGGGGCTTGGCCTGGCCGTTGCAAAGGCCATGATTGAAATGCATGGTGGGCGCATCTGGGCCAATAGCGCCGTAGGTAGTGGAAGTAGGTTTACCATTCTTTTACCTGTCAACCAAAAAAACGAACCCGAACCTCCCCAACCGCTCGCTGAATGAATTTTCAATCAACACATGATTGATCCCATCGAGCAGTTGAGGGGATTTTTATTTCTTTGATACACTCATGCCTGTTAATTATGTTTTTTGCAGGCGCAAGCCATAAAAGACGGGCGCCTAAACAAACTCCACTTTGAATTGGAACCTCCTCATGCAGACCCTCAACTCGCAATTTGACCTCATTCGCCAATCCGCCACGATTGCCATGGCGGATAGAATCCTTGCCCTCAAAGCCAACGGACAAAACATCATCGGTTTGCAGGTTGGCGACCCAGATTTCGGGACTCCGCCAGCGGTTGTGGATGCCGCCCTTAAAGCCATGCAGGACGGGCTGACTCATTACGCTCCCTCTCGCGGCTTTCCGGACCTGAGAACTGCTGTTGCGGAAAAACTGACTCGCGACGCAGGCCTCGCCTATGATCCAGCCTCTGAAATATTGATCACGCATGGCGGCATCCATGCCTATTATCTGGCCATGCAATCCATCTTGAATCCCGGTGATGATGTCTTGATTTGCGATCCATCCTGGGCAACTCATTCCAATATGGCCATCATGTTGCGTGGAAACGTGATCCGCGTGCCTGCTCCTGCGCAGAATGGTTTTATCCCATATTTTGAATCCTGGGAAAAAGCTTTGACGAAAAAGACGCATGTAATTGTCTTGAATTACCCGTCGAATCCGACAGGCGCATATCCTTCACGAGAGTATTTACAGAAATTGCAGGATTTCGCCGCGCAGCATGATTTGTGGATTGTGTGTGATGAAGTGTATGGAAGTTTGTATTATGAAGAGAAGCCAACTTCTGCAGCAGCCATTGCGGGAGCGAAGGAAAGAACCTTGCTTGTAAACAGCTTGTCCAAATCCTACGCCATGACAGGCTGGCGTGTTGGTTATCTCGCCGCTCCTGCGCGTGTCATCGAGAATGCGCTGAAAGCGGGACAAAATTCCATTACCTGTGTCGCGCCGTTTATTCAGAAAGCCGCCGCCTTCGCTTTGACCGATCCCGGGGTTCAAGAGGTCACTGCCAATATGCGCGCCGCCTATGCGCGCCGGCGGGAGCTGGTTCTGCGCTTGTCTCACGAATTCGAAAGCGAGAAAATCCTTGTTATCCCACCGCAGGGCGCGTTCTACTTTTTCCTTGATTTTCGCCCTTTGAAAATGTCCTCGGTTGAGATTTGTGAGCGGTTATTGGAAGAGGCCGGTGTGGGACTCGTGCCTGGCGCTGTATTTGGCGAACAGGGGGAGGGCTTCGTCCGCATGAGCATCGCAGCCTCGGACGAAGAAGTGGAAGCGGGATTTCGGAAAATTGTCGAATGGGCTGAGAAACAATAGTCAAATGATAGTAGTGGTCAGGTAGTTTGAGGCGACAGCTAAAGGTGTATTAAGGCCTCATACAGGAGTTCCAATGAAAATAGCATTTCAAGGTGAAGCAGGTGCCTATAGTGAGCAGGCTGTATTCAATTATTTTGGACAGGTCGACACCCAGCCCTGTGAGACTTTTGACGCAGTATTTGATGCAGTCGTTTCGAAGAAATGTGAATCAGGGTTAATTCCAATTGAGAATTCATTGGCGGGGAGTATTCACCAGAATTATGACTTGCTCCTGCGCCATAATTTGCGTATTGTGGGGGAGTATTTCCTGCGTGTGCAGCATTGTTTGATTGCAATGCCTGACGTGAAAATGGAAGACATCAAAAAGGCGATCAGCCATCCGCAGGCATTGGGACAATGTGCGGAATATTTACGCAATCATAAAATCAAACCTGAAACTGTCTATGACACGGCAGGAAGCGTGAAAATGCTCAAAGAATCCGGCGCGCGCGATACCGCCGCAATTGCCTCGCGCCGCGCGGCTGAATTGTATGGCATGCAAATTCTGGAAGAAGGGATCGAGGATAATTCAGAAAATTACACACGCTTCCTTGCCATTCAGCATGAACCTAAAATACCAAAAGGTGAAGCAAAGACTTCCATTGTGTTTACCCTCAAGAATGTGCCGGGCGCCTTGTTCAAGGCCTTGAGCGTTTTTGCATTGCGCGACCTGGATTTAACCAAAATCGAATCTCGTCCGCTGGCGGGCAAACCTTGGGAATATTTGTTTTACATTGATTTTATCGGTGCGACGCATGAAGAGAAAATCAAACGCGCGCTCGATCATTTGGGGGAATATGCGGTCATGCTGCGCGTGCTGGGATCATATCCGCGTTTCAAAGGGTGATAATTTGCCGCGGAGCCCATAAGGATTTCCTCAGCTCTATCCGCATTCTTCGTGATCAATAAAAAATTGCCCATCAAAATTCATTGACACATTTCTCAAACCGGGTAGAATACCGCCTAACATGTTTAGCTTTTTTGCGTCACCGCGTACACGTCGTCCGAAGCCCGCTTCCCTGAGAAGGTTGGGAGTTTTTTGTTTTGACGGCGAGAGTAACGCAACAGTGCGCTAATACACAAGCACAAGTCAACCCAAACAGCCCTCCTTCTCGGAGGGCTGTTTTTATTTTCCCTAACCAAGGAGTAAGAAATGAGTCCGAAACCAAAACCGCAAGTGAAGAAAGTCGTACTCGCCTATTCAGGCGGCCTGGACACCTCCGTGATCGTGCCGTGGCTGAAGGAGAACTACGGCTGTGAAGTGATCTGTTTTTGCGCCGACGTGGGACAGGGCGACGAAGATATGGCGGGACTTGAACAGAAAGCCATCCAGAGCGGCGCCAGTCAATGCATCATCCACGACATGAAAGAGGAGTTTGCCAGCGACTATCTCTTTCCCATGCTCAAGATGGGTGCAGTGTATGAGCATAAGTATTTGCTCGGCACATCGGTTGCACGCCCGTTGATCGCAAAACATCTTGTGGACGTGGCTCACGAAGTCGGCGCGGACGCGATCGCCCACGGCGCGACAGGCAAAGGCAACGACCAGGTGCGCTTCGAGTTGACCGTGATGGCGCTCGACCCGCGCTTAAAGATCATCGCACCCTGGCGCGAATGGGATATCCGCTCACGCGAAGATGCGATTGCGTATGCCGCGAAACATAACGTGCCTGTCACTGCCACCATCAAATCCATTTACAGCCGCGATTCGAATCTGTGGCACCTTTCGCACGAAGGCGGTTTGCTCGAAGACCCGTGGAATGAACCCGAAGAGACCATGTACCAGATTTCCACCTCACCCGAGAACGCGCCCGAACAGGCTGAATATGTTGAAATCGAGTTCGAGAGCGGCAATCCCGTGGCGGTCAATGGCGAAAAACTCTCGTCCGCAAAAATCGTCGAAACGCTTAACGCCATCGGCGGCGCGCATGGCATTGGGCGCGTCGACCTGGTTGAGAATCGGCTTGTCGGTATGAAGTCGCACGGCGTCTACGAAACCCCGGGCGGCACGATTCTTCTTTATGCTCATCGCGAACTTGAATCGCTCATTCTTGACCGCGAGACCATGCACTTCAAGGAAATGATTGCCATCAAGTATGCCGAACTTGCGTACAACGGTTTGTGGTTCACGCCTCTGCGCGAAGCCATTGACGCCTTCGTTAACGCCACGCAGGGTCCCGTCACCGGCATGGTGCGACTCAAACTTTACAAGGGCAATATCATCGTTGCGGGTCGCAAGTCGCCGTTCAGCTTATACCGCGAAGATTTCGCCACCTTTGGTCAGGAGGATGTCTATGACCAGAGCCATGCCGAGGGTTTCATCCGCTTGTATGGCTTGAGTCTCAAAGTCCGCGCCCTCAATGGTTTGCCGGTTTCGGGTCTCGATATGCCCAAACCTGATTATTCGAAATTCAAACGCGATTGATGTTATTGCGAGGGCTGGTAGTTGAGTAACCGTACTTCGGCGTATCGAAACCAAGCCCGAAGCAATCTTCCTCATCGTGTTGGGGATTGCTTCGCAAAGTACGCTCGCAATGACATGCAATAAAAGGAGACATCATGACCCTCTGGGGCGGACGCTTTTCAACCAAATTAAACGACCAGGCCTGGGATTTAAATTCATCCCTCGCTGTTGATCAACGCATGACGATTCAGGATGTGGATGGGAGTCTTGCGTGGGCGGATGCTTTGCACAAAGCCAATATTCTTTTGGATAAGGAATACGCTTCTATTTCCCTTGGGCTTGCTGCCGTTAAAGAAGAATTCGCTGCGGGACGTTTTTCCTTCGCGCCTTCCGACGAGGATATTCACACGGCTGTCGAAAGAAGATTGACCGAACTCATCGGTTCTGTGGCCGGCAAACTTCACACGGGACGCAGCCGCAACGACCAGGTCGCCACTGACTTTCGTTTGTGGATGTTGGGAGCCATTCCTGCATTGGACACTGCGTTGAAGGATTTGCAATCTGCATTTGTGGAGCAAGCTGAACTTGCAGGGGAGACTCTCATGCCTGGTTACACTCACCTGCAACGTGCCCAGCCGATTTTGTTATCTCATTGGTGGCTGAGTCATTATCATCCATTACAACGTGACCGCGAACGTCTCATCGATTTAACCGCGCGTGTTTCTGTGATGCCATTAGGTTCTGGCGCATTGGCGGGAACACCTATCCTCGTTGATCGAGTTGCGTTGGCTGAGTCGCTCCGCTTTGCGGAGGCTTCGCCCAACAGTCTTGATGCTGTTTCAGATCGGGACTTCGCCGTTGAATATTTATTCTGTGCGACGATGATTGGAATCCATGTGAGCAAACTCGCCGAGCAAATTATTTTGTATACCACTGCCGAGTTTGGCTTCTTTGAACTCTCTGATTCTTTTTCAACAGGTTCGAGTCTCATGCCGCAGAAAAAGAATCCCGACGTCTTTGAACTGACGCGCGGCAAGGCCGGCGCGTTGATTGGCATGTTGACAGGTTTGCTTGCCACGCTCAAAGGTTTGCCGTCCACATATGACAAGGATTTGCAGGAAGACAAAGCGCCTGTCTTTGCAGCAACCGATACCTTGCTTGCAATTCTCCCCGTCATCGCGGGCGCAACCCGGACGATCGTTGCCAAACCCGAACGAATGCGCGCGGCAATTGACTCGACGATGATGGCAACCGATTTGGCGGACTATCTTGTCAGCAAGGGTATCCCATTTCGCGAGGCTCATGCGATTGCGGGAAAGGCCGCCCGTGCGGCTGGCGAGAAAAAAATCGAGTTGGATGAAATGCCGCTCGCAGCGTATCAGGCTCTCAGTCCTGCGTTTGAAGTGGATGTATATCAAGTCTTCGACCCGCTGAAATCCGTCGAAAAAAGAAATGCGATTGGCGGCACGAGTCCCCAATCAGTAAAAATCCAAATTGCAAATTGCAAAATGCAGAATACGAATGCGGAATAATTCATCATTCGTATTCGTCAATTATCATTTTAAAGGAGTATAAAAAATGTCTACTGTAACTTGTCCCGAATGTGAAGCCCAGATTGAGTTGGCGGCTGGAACCGAAGTTGGCGAGATCATCGTCTGCTCTGACTGCGGCGTGGACCTCGAAGTAACCGCACTTGACCCCGCAACGATTCAAATCGCGCCGATGGAACAGGAAGATTGGGGAGAATAGGAAACGCGGAATGATGAATGCAGAGTGCAGAATAAAAATTCATCATCCCGCATTCAGCACTGGAGAATTTATGCAAAGACGATTAAAGATTGGCGTTTTGTATTCGCGGGTACGCGTGGAAGAGAAATGGATCTTCGGCGCGATGGAAAAACGCGGGATCGATTATGACCGACTCGATGATCGCGCGATTCATTTTGATTTGAACAATCCTGCGCCGTGGCAGCAATATGACGCGGTACTGGAGCGCAGCATCAGTTATAACAGCGGGTTGTATGCCTTGCGATTGTTGAACGCGTTCGGTGTGCCGACCGTGAATACGGCAGAAGTGGCTGAGATTTGCGGCGATAAGTTGATGACCAGCGCGGCTTTGGCGCGAGATGGAATCCCGCAGCCGCATAACGCCACCGCCTTCACGCCCGAAGCCGCGTTGGAAGCGATTGAAGCTTTTGGCTATCCTGTGGTATTGAAACCTGTAGTGGGTTCGTGGGGACGCCTGCTGGCGAAGGTCAATGACCGTGACGCGGCGGAGGCGGTGCTTGAACATAAAGCCACATTGGGCTCGGTGCAGCATTCCGTTTTTTATATTCAGGAATATATTGCCAAGCCTGGCCGCGATATTCGCGTGGTGTTGATCGGTGAGCGCGTATTGACTGCCATGTATCGCAAGTCGGAGCATTGGATCACGAACACGGCGCGCGGCGGCGAAGGCGAGGTATGTCCGCTCACACCTGAGATCGAAGACTTGTCGTTGCGCGCGGCGAAGTCCGTTGGCGGGGGCGTGCTGGCGGTTGATTTGGTCGAACATCCCGAGCGCGGTTTGATCGTCAATGAGATCAATCACACGATGGAGTTTCATACCATGCAGCCATTAAGCGGGATAGATATCGCGGGTGAGATCGTGGAGTATACGGTGAGCGTGGCGAAGGAAAGATAAGTTTGTGATTGGTGGTTTCGATACGCCCTTCGCAACGAACACTCAGGGCTACTCAACCAGCTATGCATACCATTGAGGAGTAATTATTGATGACAAGCATTTCTATTATCGGCGGTTCGGGCTATGGCGGTGGCGAGTTGCTGCGACTGCTGCTGGGCCATCCGCAAGTGGAAGTGAAACAGGTGACTTCACGCTCGCATTTGGGCGAGTATGTGTATCAAGTCCACCCGAATCTGCGCAAGCGTACGCAACTCAAGTTCAGTGATCCTGCCGCGCTGGAGCCAGTGGATGTATTGTTCCTTGCCCAGCCACATGGACAGGCTCAGCACAATATCGAGCAGTATGCAAAACTCGCCTCGAAAGTCATTGACCTTGCGGCGGATTTCCGTTTAAGAGATGCAGAGCTTTACGAAAAGTGGTATGGCGAGAAACATGCCGCGCCTGAGTGGCTGAGTAAGTTTGTGTATGGTTTGCCCGAACTTCACCGCGAAGAGATTTCCAAAGCCAGTTACATCAGCGGCGTGGGATGCAATGCCACGGCCGGCAATCTTGCGTTGCTGCCCCTGGTCAAAGCGGATTTGATTGATCTGTCTGCGCCTGTAATTATTGAAGTAAAAGCAGGTTCGTCGGAAGGCGGTGCGGAAGGGAATTCCGGTTCACTTCATGCGGAACGCGCCAATGTGATTCGGACTTTCTCCGCTTTTGGACATCGTCATACTGCTGAAGTGATTCAGGAAATGGGCGTGAAGGATGTATCACTCACTATGACCGCCGTGGATTTGGTACGCGGGGTTTTGGCGACGGCCCACGCAAAAGTGAAACAAGGCGTGACAACAAAAGATTTGTGGAAAGCCTATCGTGCGGCGGCAAATGAAAATCCGTTCGTGCGCGTGGTCAGGGAACAACGTGGGATTTATCGTGTGCCTGAGCCTAAGATTTTATCTGGTTCCAATTATGCGGACTTGGGATTTGAATTGGACGAGAGCAACGGACATGTCGTATCCATGTGCGCGATTGATAATTTAATGAAGGGCGCGTCTGGATCCGCGGTGCAGTGTATGAATTTGATGATGGGCTGGGATGAGACGATGGGGTTGGAGTTTATGGGGTTACATCCAATATAAAAAAACTCTGATGGTTGAGTAGCCCTATATTCGTCAGGGCATATCGAAACCATCAATGTGATAGTAAATAAGAAATTTCATGGTGTGGTCTCGATACGCCTTTCGCAAAGAACGCTCAAGACTACTCGACCACCATATGAGACGAAAAGTTTGGAGAATTTATGACCGAATCAATTATTGTTGTAAAACTCGGCGGCACCGAAGGTGTGGACTTTTCTGCCATCTGCGCGGACGCTGTTGAATTATTGAAACAAGGCAAACAACTCATCCTTGTGCATGGCGGGTCGGCGGAAGCAAATGCGCTGGGCAGAGCATTGGGTACGCCGCCGAAGATGATCACCTCGCCTTCAGGGTACACGTCGCGCTATACAGATAGAAAAACGCTTGAGATTTTTTTAATGGCGGTGAATGGCAAGGTCAATTCACTGTTGACGGAGCAGTTGCAGATGTTGGGCGTCAATGCCTTTGGTCTATGCGGATTGGACGGCAGGCTCATGCAAGCGGCGCGCAAAGATTCCATTCAAAGCGTGGAAAATGGCAAGCGCAAAATTATCCGTGATGATTACACGGGCAAGATTGAAAACGTGAATAGCGAATTGCTTTTGATGTTGCTTAATGCCGGTTATCTGCCAGTGATCGCGCCAGTGGCGGTCAGTGAAAAAGGGGAGGCGTTGAATGTGGACGCGGACCGCGCAGCGGCGATGGTGGCTTCTGCGCTCAAGGCGGAGACCCTGATTCTGCTGACGGTTGTGCCTGGGCTGATGAAGGATTTTCCAGACGAGTCAACTCTCATTCGGCAACTGCCGCTGAGTCAACTTGCGGCGGCGAGTGAAGCGGCGCAGGGTCGTATGAAGAAGAAAGTGCTTGGCGCGGAGGAAGCTCTCAAAGGCGGCGTGAGTCGCGTCCTCATCGCGGATGGAAGTATCCAAAAACCCATTTCAAATGCGCTGGCAGGGAATGGAACGATCATCGAATGAACGCAAACTTTATTATCGAAATTGAAAACAAACACACATCGGGCGTATATGCCAAGCAGGCCCTGGCCATCGTGCGCGGACAAGGCGCATCGTTGTTTGATATTGACGATGTGGAATATCTGGACTGCTCATCCGGACACGGCGTTGCCAATCTCGGTCATGCTCACCCGAAAATTGCGGAGGCGCTCTACAGGCAGGCCTCCACGCTGATCACTTTATTTGAGTCGTTTCCCAACGATCAGCGCGCCCTGTTAATGGAAAAGATCACAGCCCTGGTGCCCGGCCTGGATCGGGTTTTCTTTTGTAACTCAGGGACCGAGTCAGTGGAAGCCGCCTTCAAGTTCTCGCGCATCTCAACGGGACGCAAGCATATTGTCGCCGCCATGCGCGCATTCCACGGACGGACGTATGGTTCGCTTTCGGCGACATTCAATAAAAAATATCGTCAGGGCTTCGAGCCGCTCCTGCCGGGGTTTAGCCATGTGGCTTATAACAATGTTGAAGCATTGGAGAAAGCCGTGAATGATGAAACCGCCGCAGTGATTTTGGAAGTGGTGCAGGGCGAAGGCGGGGTGTATCCTGCCAGCGCAGAATATATCCAGGCGGCACGCAGGATATGCGATGAGCGCGGCGCGTTGTTAATTGTGGACGAAATCCAAACGGGCTTTGGTCGCACGGGCAGGATGTTTGCGATTCAGTATTTTGGCGTCATACCTGATTTGCTGACCTGCGCCAAGTCACTGGCTGGCGGTGTACCGATGGGCGCGGTATTGATTGGAGGGAATGTGAAAAATCTAACCCCGGGCGTGCATGGCTCGACCTTTGGCGGGAATCCACTCTCATGTGCAGCGGCCAACGCGGCATTGGATGTGATCCAAGAAGAAGGTTTACCAGGCCAGGCAGAGGCAAAGGGGAAATATTTGATGGAGAAGTTGAAGAAGATTGAGTCTCCCAATATCCGCGAAGTGCGTGGTATGGGGTTGATGGTCGGCATCGAGATGAAGCAGAAGGTCGCTCCGTACATCAAGGCGTTGCAGGAAAGGAGGATCATCGCGTTGAACGCGGGCATGACGGTGATTCGGTTATTGCCGCCGCTGGTGATTTCGTATGAGCAGATCGATCACCTGGTGGAAGTGCTGACCGAAGTGTTGCAAATTACGGTGGTTGAGTAGTGGGGCTGTAAGCGCCGTGTGTTGGAACCACCGCGTCTTCAAGACACTTTTTGTTTTCTTGCAACTGTTGGTTTCGATACGGCGGAAGAACATCGCCTACTCAACCAACGATGTGCTTATGGATTTGGGATGATGACAGAAATTGATTTTTCAACATTAATGGGTTTGGTATCACGATATAGTCCCTCGGGCCAGGAACGCGGCGCAGTCGAATGGCTTGTGGCGCGCATGAAGTCCCTGGGATATGACAACGCGTTTATTGATGAAACAGGCAACGCTGTCGGTGTGATGGGGCAGGGACCAAGGCAGGTTGTTTTGCTGGGTCATATTGATACAGTGCCAGGGGAAATTCCTGTCTCCCTCACCCCTCACCCCTCTCCCGTGGGGAGAGGGGAATTTCTTTACGGGCGCGGTTCGGTGGACGCGAAAGGTCCGCTGGCATGTTTTGTGGATGCGGCGGCTAAGGTGGGAGTCAAAGATGGGTGGCAATTTGTCGTGATCGGCGCTGTCGAAGAAGAACGCGATTCAGAAGGCGCACGCTTTGTGGCTACGAAATACAAGCCTGACTTTGCGTTGATCGGTGAGCCAAATCAATGGGACCGGATCGCGCTTGGATATAAAGGCAGCGCCTGGGCGAATGTGACGGTCAAACGAGGGCAGGCGCATTCCGCAAGCGGTGAGCAGACTGCAGCGGAGACGGCGGTCGAGACGTGGTCGAAAATCAAAGCCTATGTGGATTCGTTCAATGCGGGTAAACACAAGATATTTGATAAGTTGCTGCTTACCTTGCGCGGCATGGATTCTGACTCAAATGATTTCGAGCAATGGGCGCGATTGAAAATTGGCGTCCGTTTGCCTGTGGGTGTTTCGCCAGAGGACTGGTATGCAAGGTTAAATGAAATTGCAGGTGACAGTCGCTTTCAAAGTGACTGTCGCCTGTTGGTTGAACGAATCGGATATGCCATCCCCGCCTGGGGCTGTGAGAAAAATACTGCGCTGGTACGTGCTTTCTTAAGCGGGATCAGGTCACAGGGCGGGGAGCCGCGTTTCGTCTATAAAACGGGAACAGCAGACTTGAACATCGTCGCGCCCGTATGGCAGTGTCCTGCTGTGGTATATGGCCCTGGAGATTCTGCGTTGGATCATACGCCGGATGAACACATTGATTTGGAAGAATACGGCAAGGCGGTGGATGTGTTGAGTGAGGCATTGGTGAAGTTGACTTCGTAGAGACGGATCGCGATCCGCCTCTACTTTGGAATTTCATTCGGGTCAAACGGGGTGACCTGGTATACGTAGTAATTCAGCCAGTTTGAATACAATAGATTCGCATGACCGCGCCAGCGGACGTTGGGCGTTTGAGTGGGGTCGTCGTGGGGATAATAATTTTGCGGCACATTGATCGGCAGGCCTTTACTTACATCGCGGTCATATTCAGCTTTGAGAGTGAGCGGATCGTATTCAGAATGACCCGTGATGAAGAGGTGGCGTCCGTCTTTTGCGCCGAGGATGTAAATGCCGGCTTCATCTGATTCAGCAAGGATTTGCAACTCGCTGACCTTCCCCACGTCCGCGCGGCGGATTTCAGTGTGACGTGAATGCGGGGCCAGAAAAATATCGTCGAACCCGCGTAACAGGTTTTCAGTGTGCGAAAGGATGCGGTGCTCATAGACGCCGAACATCTTTTTGGGAATGTCATACTTCGGAATTCCATATTTGTGATACAGCGCGGCTTGCGCTCCCCAACAAATATAAAAATTGGATTCGACATTGGTCTCGGCCCAATCCATGATCTGGGTGAGTTCATTCCAATAGTCCACTTCTTCAAAAGGCATTTGCTCGATGGGCGCACCCGTGACGATCAGACCGTCAAATTTATCATTGCGAACATCATCGAAGGTGACGTAATGCGTCAGCAAATGATCTGCGTCGGTGTTCTTTGATTCGTAGGTGGCGGTGTGAAGCAGGGTGACCTCCACTTGAAGCGCGGAGTTGGATAGCAAGCGCAGGAGCTGCGTCTCGGTTGCGACCTTGGTGGGCATGAGATTCAGGATCGCAACACGCAGCGGACGGATGTCCTGACGGGTCGCGCGATCTTCATCCATGATGAAAATGTTTTCGCGTTCAAGTATCGCGCGGGCAGGGAGGGTGGTGGGTATTTTTACGGGCATGATTTCTTTCTTTCAATGCGCGGTGGTTGAGTAGGCGGCGGGAGTTATTGGGTCGTTGGAAAGATTCTCGCCTCCGCCACCGTATCGAAACCACCAAATGCATATTTACTTTAAATCTAATTTTTACTTTCCATTGTTGGTTTCGATATGCTCCTTGGTCTCGATACGGCGGACAAAGAGCGCCTGCTCGACCTGTGGGGCTACTCAACCAACGGGACTTTACGAAAGCGCCTGGTCCAAATCCCAGAGGATATCTTCGATATCCTCCAGTCCAATGGACAGACGAATGAAATCGGGGCTGACGCCTGCGGCTTTTTGTTCTTCATCCGAAAGTTGGGAATGGGTTGTGCTGGCGGGGTGAATGGCGAGCGACTTCGCATCGCCAAAGTTCGCAACGTGACTGAATAACTTCAGGTTGTCGATAAACTTTGCACCCGCTTCACGTCCGCCTTTCACGCCGAAGCCTAATACGGCGCTTGAGCCTTTGGGTAAATACTTTTGCGCGCGCGCATAATCGGGATGATCCGGTAAACCCGAATATGTGACCCAACTCACTTTGGGATGCCTGGCTAAAAACTCAGCCGCGGCTTGCGCGTTCTGCACATGACGATCCATGCGCAGGGATAAAGTCTCCAGGCCTTGAATGAACAGCCATGAATTGAATGGCGATTGGCAGGTTCCCAGGTCGCGCAGGATGCCGGCGCGCGCTTTTGAGATAAACGCCAATGGACCAAAATCTTCGGCATAAACCACATCGTGATAGGAAGGGTCGGGTGTGGTGAAGTTTTTATGGCGCGTGCTTTTGGCCCAGTTGAATTTTCCGCTGTCCACGATCACGCCGCCAATGGATGTGCCGTGTCCGCCGATATATTTGGAGGTGGAATGGGTGATGATATGCGCGCCCCACTCGAACGGACGGCACAGATAGGGCGTGGCGGCTGTGTTGTCGATCATCAATGGGATGCGGAATTCTTCCGCGATCTTCGCCACTTCCTCGAGCGGGAAGACGTTCGCAAACGGGTTGCTGATGGTCTCGCCGAAAATGAGTTTTGTATTCGGTTGGATCGCGCGCCGAAAATTTTCCGGGTCGGATGGATCAACCAGGGTGACTTGTATCCCCAGGCGCGGAAATGTGTATTTGAACTGGCTGACCGTCCCGCCGTATAACGTGGATGCAGAAACAATATGATCCCCGGCTTCACAAATTGCGAGGATGGCGGTTGTCTGTGCGGCGTGACCCGAACTGGTCTCCACCGCGCCCACTCCGCCTTCCAGGTCGGCGATCCGTTTCTCGAGCACGTTCGAGGTCGGGTTGCCAATGCGCGTGTAAATATTTCCCGGCTCCTGCAAGGCGAACAGGCGTGCGGCGCGGTCCGTGCTTTGCAGGTCGTAGGCGGTGGTTTGATAGATCGGCACTGCGCGGCTGCCCGTGGTTGCTTCGGGGTCGTACCCCGCGTGCAATTGACGGGTGTTGAAACCAAATTGACGTTCTGTTGTGGACATAGGAATCTCCTCTTGACTTTGATTTCATCTTTTGCGATGTCATTCTGAGCGGAGAATCTCTAAACTTGTTTTAGAGACCCTTCGCTATCGCTCAGGGCGACAAACATAAGGATGAAATATGGTTTATCCGCCCTTCAGAAGAGATCCCTCACCCCCGCCCTTTCCTAGAGGGAGAGGGGGAATAAAAAAACCTCTTCTGAAAGTACAAGAAGAGGTACATACGATACCGTCCTCTCATCTTCCAGTGTTTGAATGGCAATCGCCATTCTTCTGTCGGAGTTGGCACCATAACTTTCGTTTGGTTGCCGAGACTTCAAAGGGCCGTTCCCTCAGTCTCTCTGGATAAGAGCGAATATTTAATTGGGCAGTTTATATCACAACGTAGGTCGGATTGTCAATCCGACCTACAACAAATTTTCATTCACCAACAATTCGGCGTTATAGATCGAGCCGCCTGCCGCGCCGCGAATGGTGTTGTGAGAGAGCACGACAAATTTAAGATCCAGGATGGGATCGCGTCTCACGCGGCCGACGACGGTCGTCATGCCTTTGCCTGTCAATCGGTCGAGTCTTGGCTGGGGGCGATCCGCTTCACTTCTGACGCTGATCACTGGTCGCGGACTCGATGGCAATTCCCTCGCTGATTCAGGTGCGGCGTACGCGCGTAGAATCGCTTCAGCAGTTTCAGGGTCGGTGGGACGCGCTAATTCCAGGCTGACGCAGACCGTATGCCCGTCGATCACCGCCACCCGATTGGTATGCACGCTGAATTTTATATCGGCAAGATCGATTTTGTCCCCATTCAATTTGCCAAGCATCTTGCGCGGCTCCCATTCCACTTTCTCCTCTTCGCCGCCGATGTTGGGGATGACATTGTCGATAATATCGAGCGAAGAGACGCCAGGATAACCCGCGCCCGAAAGAGCCTGCAGCGAAACCGCAAAAACTTTTTTCACGCCAAAGGATTCATCCAACGCTTTAAGCGCAACCGTAAGACCCGTGCTCGTGCAATTCGGATTGGTAAGAATGCAGCCGTTCCAGCCGCGCTGTTCGCGCTGGGCCTTCACCAGTTGGATATGTTCCGCGTTGATTTCGGGCAGGAGTATCGGCACATCCTGCGCGCGCCGATAGGACGACGCGTTGGAGCAAACCGCCGCGCCCGCCTGCGCGAACTGCGGCTCGAGGTCTTTTGCGATTTCATTATGCAAGGCGGAGAAAACTATTTTTGCCTGGACCGAATCAGGTGCGGCAGGCACGATAAGCATGTCGCGCGCATATTCAGGCATGGGGTCGTTCAACACCCAGCGGCAGGCGTCCGAAAATTTTTGTCCAACCGAACGATCTGATGCGGCCAGCGCAACCACCTTGAACCACGGATGATGATCGAGCAGGGAAATAAAGCGCTGACCGACGGAACCTGTCGCGCCGAGCACGGCTACGGGGATTTGAGATTGAGACATGATAATTTTTCCTTTGATTTATACACTGGTGGTTGAGTAGTTCCAAGTGATAGCGAGGAACGTATCGAAACCACCCATTAAAAGTAAAATATTAATTTCAAGTACACATGCAATGGGTGGTTTCGATACGGGCGAGAAAAGCGCTCGCCCTACTCAACCACCAGGGTTATTTTTTAATTTTTTATTACTTCACAATCAACTCATGCAGCGACTTCACCGCCAGCTCGGTATCCGCCGCGGCGACCACCAGGCTAATGGACACTTCCGAGGAACCTTGCGCAATGGCCAATACGTTCGCGTTGTTATTGCCAAGCTTTGTAAAGACCTGCCCCGAGACTCCGGGCGTGTGACGCATTCCAACCCCAACCACTGTGATGATCGAAACATCATCCGTCATCCATACGCGGTCGATATCCTCGTCTTCGATCTCGCTGGCAAAGACAGCCTGTAATGCGTCGATCACCGAATTGGCAGATTCGGACGGTACCGCAAAGCAAATGGATTGTTCGGAGGAGGCCTGGGTAATTAATGGCACGCTCGTATTTGTGGAGGCTACCGCTCCAAACGCGCGCGCCGCCACACCGGGCACGCCCAGCATGCCGCGCCCTTCAATCGTGATTAATCTTTGGCTGCGGATGGCTGTCACGGCTTTGACGACCTGACCGTTGCGCGGCTGCGAGTCAGAGTGCCCATTCGCGATCAGCCGCGTGCCGGGATGGGACGGGTTGAAGGTGTTGCAGATGCGGAGTCCGATGCCGGCATCCACAATCGGACGGATCGTTTTGGGATGGATCACTTTCGCGCCGTAATACGCCAGTTCTGCAATTTCACTGTATGTAATTTCAGGTAATGTTTTTGCAGCAGGCACAATCCGTGGATCGGTGGTCATGATGCCATCCACGTCGGTCCAGATCCAGACTTCATCGGCGGGTAATACGGAACCGATGATTGCGGCGGAGTAATCGCTGCCTCCGCGTCCCAAAGTTGTGATCAGCCCCTCCGGGGTTGCGCCGATAAAGCCGGTGGTCACCGGGATAATGCCTTTCTCCATAAGCGGATTCAATAATTGCCTGGTCTTTTCGGTTGTGGCTTCGAAATCAGGATGCGCATTCTGATGATGTGCGTTGGTGACCACGAACTCAGAGGACTCGATTACTTTTGAATTGATCCCCGCGCTGGCAAGGATCCCGCCCAGCAGGCGCACGCTCATGCGCTCGCCGTGGGCTGCCACCGCATCCAGCGCGCGGGGACTGGCTTCGCCGAGAACCGCAATCGCCCTGCATAGATCGACGAGCGACAGAATCAAGGCATTGATGCCCTGTTTGGTCTCTTCGCGCAGTGTTTCATCCTTGATGAGCGCATCTGCAATCGTGAAATGTCTTTCCTTCAGCGCGGATTCAGTGCCTGCAAGTGAATCAACCTTCCCCTGGGCGGCGAGCGCCGCCGAGTCCAATAAAAGATTGGTCACTCCTGACATCGCAGAAGTAATCACCACCACGCGCGGATATTCAGCGCGCGCATCCTTCACGATCTGAGCCGCCTTCATCAGCGCATCTTTTGAGCCGACGGAGGTCCCTCCGAACTTCATCACGAGCGTTTGTTTTTCTGGCATATTGTTCTTCTCCTTTGTCTCCCCTCTCCTTTAGGAGAGGGGCTGGGGTGAGGTCGGGGTAATAAAAATGCCCCACGTTTCCGTGAGGCATTCTGTGTTTCGAGATAAGCAGGGTTCAGTTACTTCCATCCAAGCACAAATTCCTCACGCGGTGTTCGAGAGGTAGT